>VGIX01000004.1 GCA_016867725.1 Candidatus Effluviviaceae Genus I sp. | reverse complement strand
GACACGTGCCGCGCCTGCAACCACACGCTGGCCGCCAGATCCGCGGCGCGCCCCTCGTCGCCGCCCTCGGCTCCGACGAGGTCGAGCGCCATGGCCCACGAAATCAGCCTGATCGCAGTCTCGAGAGGACTCGCCCAGTTGATCCCGAAGTGCGGCGGATTCGCCGCGATCCACGACCCGATCGCGTCCCAGACCGCTCTGCCATACTTCGCGTCCCGCGTCACGGCGAACGCGCGCCCCATCGTCACGAGATGGTGGCAGCGGTTGAGCTCCCACACACACCTCGGGTCTCCCAGCTCGTGGAGATGGCGGTAGTCCAACGCCGCCCAGTGGACGAGAGGCCATTGCGCGCCCGTCACGGGGTCGCGCAGCCAGTCCACCGGCCGCCCGGCGTCGATCGTCGTCCACCCGAAGGCCGGCACGGAGCCCTCGAGCGCCTCGTCGGCGGCGCGCGCGCAGTCGCCCTCGGCGACGCCGAGCCGCCCGAGGGCGGCTCGGAGCGCGGCCTCGTCGCGGGCGCCGGCGAGCACCGTGCCGCGCCCCTCGGCGAGCGCCGCGAGGACGGCGCCCCCGTCGAGGCCGCGCAGCGCGCGCGCCCGCGCGACGACCTCGGCCTGCGGCCGCGGCCTCGCCCTCCGGGCGCCGAGCGTCCTCGCAGACCTCACCGCCCGGAGCCCGACCTCGGCCGGGCTCATGGCCAGGAGACGGCCGATCACCCAGGCCGCGCGCTCCGCGCTACGCCCGGTCGGCATCGACGACCTCCTGCAGGAGCCCCTCGAGCGCGTCCACCGCGCGGTCCCATCCGTACCGCGTCGCGACGTACTCCCGACACTGCGCTCTGAGCCGCTCGGCGGCGGCGCGGTCCGACAGCCACTCGAGCACGGCGGCGAGCCCGCGCCGGATGGCCACGGGCTCCGCCCCGTCGAGCACGAGCTGCGGCGCGAGCGGCCTCAGGATCTCGGGCGTCGCCCCGATGGGCGTCCCCACCGACGGCGTGCCGCAGGCCAGCGCCTCGAGCGTCACCATCCCGAATCCCTCGAACGCGATGGACGGCAGAACGAAGAGGTCGGCCGCCTGGTGGTGCCGCACGAGCGTCTCGTCGTCCACGAAGCCCGCGAACGAGACGGTGTCCGACAGCCCCTTCGCGGCGGCCAGCGCCCTCAGTTCCCCCTCGAGCCTCCCCCGCCCCGCGACGACGAGCAGGACGCGCGGGAACGACTCCTTGACCGATGCGACGGCCTCGATGAGGTTCTCGAGCCCCATGCGCGGCACGAGCCTCCGCGCCGTGAAGAGCACCGGACGGTCCTCCGGAAGCGACAGAGCGCGCCGCAGCGCCGCCCGGTCCTCCGCCGGCCTGAACCGCTCGAGGTCCACGCCGCCGGGGATCTTGCGGATCTTCCCGGCCGCGAACGGGTAGTGGCTGAGAAGCTGCTCCCTCGAGAAGTCGCTGAGCACCACGATGCGGTCGGCCCGCTTGAGGCACGCCCGCTCCGTGCGTCGCGCGAGCCCCCCGAAGAGCAGCGACTCCAGGGGCTTCCCGATGTCGCGGTCGGCGCCCTCGAGCCTGAGCTCCTGCCAGAACGACGCGTGGAAGGTCATGATCTCGGGCGCGGCCTTGCGGCGGCTCACTCGCGTGAAGGCGTAGTAGGGGAAGTAGTGGTGCGGCAGCACGGCGTCGTAGCGGTTCTCGTCGAGGAGCCTCCGAAGGAGCCTCCGCGGCCCGATGAGCGCGTCCGCCGTGCGCCCGCCGAACCGCCGCCCCCTCGCCGCGTCGCCGAAGCGGCGCACGGTGATCCCGTCCACCGACTCGACGTCGGGCGTTCCCTCCTTCGTGCGGAGCCCCACCATGTCGATGCGGTGCCCGCGCGCGACGAGCCGCTTCATCGTCTCGTGCGCCACGCGCTCGACGCCGGCGAAGCTGTCGGGGAACAGGAACTGGCTGATGCAGAGGATCCTCAGCGGCCTAGGCACCGCGCGCCTCCGCCGCCGCGAGCAGGTCGGCATACAGGGCGGCCGTCTTCGCGTAGCTCTGGCGGACGTCGAACTCGGCCTCCACCCTCGCGCGCCCGGCCCGTCCCAGGGCAGCCCCGTGGTCCGGCCGGCCGAGCACCTCGGCCGTCGCGTCGGCGAGGGCGTCCGGGTCCCGGCGCGGGACCACACGACCTGTCACGCGGTCCACAACGGCCTCAGAGATGCCACCGACGTCAGTAGAAACCACAGGGAGCCCGGCCGCCATCGCTTCGAGCACCGAGAGCGGAAGGCTCTCCGCCTCGGACGAGAGGATCATCGCGTCGGCGCTCGCGAGCACGGTCTCGATGTCGCCGCGGGCGCCGGCGAAGACGACGCGATCCGACACGCCGCGCTCTCGCGCCAGCGCCTCCAGCCTCCCGCGCGCGGGCCCGTCGCCGACGAGCAGGAGCATGAGTCCTTCGATCCGTCCGCGGGCCAGCGCTACCGCCTCGACGGCCGCGTCCTGCCCCTTGCCCTCGCAGAGCCGTCCGACCGTCACGACGACCGTCGCGTCCGGCGCGATCCCGAGCCCGCGTCGGGCCGCACCCCGGTCGGGAAGCCGCTCGAACCGCCCGGGATCCACGCCGCCACGGATCGCGACGAGCTGCTCCGGCGCGCAGCGGAAGTTCCTCGCGTACTCCCGTCTGCTGGCCTCGGACACGACGATGATCCGGTCGAGGGAACGATTGGCGGCGCGCGTCAGCGCCGCGGCGACCGCCGAGCCGAGCGGATAGCGCGACCTGATGCGGCCCGTCACGTGCTCGGTTGACACGACGACCCGCGCGCCGGCGCGCCTCGCGGCGCCGATGGCCGGCAGGCAGGTCCTCGGGTGCGTCTTGTTGAAGTGGACCAGGGGGAAGCCCTCGAGCATCCGTGCCGCCTCCGCCGCGCCCCGCGCGTCGAGCTCGCGCGTGGGGCGGAAGGCCGTCACGGCGAACCCCTCCGCACCGAGCATGGCCCGCCACTCCCCCGTCTCCGCGCGGTCGGACGCGAAGAGGCACGGCTCCCACCCCGCGGACCTCAGCCATCGCATGAGCCCGGTCAGGTACATCTCGGCGCCCCCGGGCCATGCCTGGGCGTCGGTGTAGAACGCCACCCTCCGTGCGCCCGCCCCGCCGGCCGACCCGGGTGCGCTCATGCTCCCCTCCAGGGCCCGGGCTTCTCCTCGCCGGCGCCGTCGGCGCGAGGCGGAAGCGCGCCTTCGTTGTAGAGTCTCTCGAGCACGAGGACAATGGCCACGACGCCGTAGAACGCGTACCCCACGTCCCGGCTGAAGAAGACGTGCTCGAACTGGGCGAGCATGTAGACGGCGATGAGCCCCGCCAGACTCCCTTGCGCAAGGAAGCCGTAACCCGGCACGCGCACGAGACGCTTCACGTTCCTGGACGCGATCACGATCACGACGACGAGCAGCAGGGTGTAGACGGCCGCGGCCGGAATGCCGAACTCACACGCGAACGTCATGAGGACGTTGTGGGCGTGCGCGAGCGGTTGCCCCTCCCACGCCTCCGCGGAGTACCGGGAGAACGCCCCGCCTCCGACGCCGACGAGGGGGCTGCGCCTCATCACCTGGAGCGACGACGCGAAGATCATCGGTCGCATCGAGTAGCCGCTGCGCTGGAGCTGCTCGAACCGGATCTGGATGAGGTCAACGAATCCATGGCCCGTCGTGACGAGGGCAAGGACCTGGGCGACCACGGCAAAAAGCACAGCGAATTGGGCCATGCGGCGGAGCGTCGGCCGATGGAGCGCTGCTTGGCTCGCAAGTCCTGCGAGGATGCCGATCCACGCGCTCCGCGAGTAGGTGAAGAGGAGCCCGACGAAGCCAGCGAGTGTTGCCGCGTTGATCAGGGCTCTGTGCAGCGCTCGTCGGAGGTGATCGACCGCGAAGAAGCAGAGGGGCATCGATACGGCGAGGAACGCCCCGAACAGGTTGGGGTGAATCAGGCCGAACCAGCCGCCCTCGGTCCGGCCCCCGACGACTCCCCCCTCGACCTCGGCCTCCGACACGCCGAGGGAGATGGCCGCGCTCTGCATCCTGGCTGCAAGGCCGAGCACCGCGACGAGAACGCCCGACATCGCGAAGCAGATCGCGAAGCGCCGGAGATCGACAGGGTTGCGGATCAACGTGCACACGAGGTAGAGCCAGGCGAAGTAGAAGAGCGTCTCCTTGAGCGTGAGCAGGATCGCGCCGCGCCCGAACGGGTCCTGCATGTTCGAAAGCCCGACGAAGGTCGAGGCCGCGACAAGGAAGACGAAGGCGCCGATCAGGAGGTCAAGCGGCGTGCGGCGTATGAAAGGGCCCCGACCGGCGGACCCGCGCTCGAGAAGGTACCTGAACGTGTAGACGATCCACACGCCCGCGACGGCCACGTTGAATCCGCTCACGTGAAACGCCTTCGCGCTGCCGAGCGTGAATCCCGGCCTGGCGAACGGGATCATGAGCGCCAACGCCATGACCGCCCACTCGACCCTGATCAGCGTCAGCAGGAGGATGACGGCCGCCATGAGGAAGACCACGAGGTGGAGCGGGGTGGGCAGGCGGACCCGGGTGAGGACGACGAACGCCGCCCCGGCGTAGAAGACGAGCGCGACGACCCACAGAGGCCACGAGCGGCCGAGCACGTGCTCGCTCTGCCCGTAGAGCTCGCCTGTTCTGCGTGCAAGTCCGTTCATAGAGAGCTCAGAGCCGCTCGTAGATGAACCGCGGCACGTAGAACCTCCGTCGGTTCAGAACGGTTCCGAGCACCCTCGCGCCGGCGTCGCCGAGCAGCTCCATGGCTCGCTGCACGAGCTCGCGCTTGGTGTTGCCGGAGCGGACCACCAGCACGACGCCGTCGACCGCGCGCGAGAACTGCACGCCCTCCGAGAACGGCACGATGGGCGCCATGTCGATCACGACGAAGCCGAAGCGCCGTCTCAGCTCGGCGACGGCGAGTTCGACCCTCGGGTCGGCGAGGACCCGCGCCGGGGAGGCGACGGGCCGTCCCGCCGGGAGCACGCTCAGCCGGGGCGTATCGGTGGAACGGAGGCACTGCGACAGCGGGAGCTCGGACAGAACGAAGTCCACGAACCCGGGATCGCGGGGCACGCGGAACGCCTCGGCGGCCGACGGCGCCCGGAAGTTGAGGTCCACGAGCACCGTGGTCACCTCGCTCTCGGCCGCGAGCGTCTGCGCGAACTCGCGGGCCACGAGGCTCGCGCCCTCGCCCTGCACGGACCCGGTGAACATGACCACCTTGGAGTCGATCGTCGGGAGCGCGATGCGGATCTCGGCCGCCAGCGTGTGATACTGCTCGGCGTCGCGGACCGCCCGGGCCACCCGTCGCGTGGGCACGAAGACGCCGCCGCGGCCCAGGGCCTCGCCGGATGTCTCTGCGGGCAGCCCCTGTTCGACGTGCGCCCTCGCGATGGCACGCGAGATCTTGCTCGACTCGTCCATGCGTCGCCCCCGGGTTTCTAGGTTCGGGCAGCGTCCGGATCGCCGCCGGAGGTCCGCGCGGGTTCGCGCGTCTCGAGCGCCTCGACGGTCTCCCGGACCGTCCGCCGTCCGATCCACCGCTTGCCGTCGGCGTACCCGGCGAGGAGCGAGTTGTCGCAGATGATGTTGATCATCCGCGGGATGCCCTGCGAGAACTCGTACACGGCCTCGATGGCGCTCGCGTCGAAGATCCGGTCGTCCTTGGCGCCGGCCACGCCCAGGCGGTGCCTGATGTACTCGCCCGTCTCGTCCTGCGACAGCGGCTCGAGGTGGTAGCGGATGCCGATGCGCTGCCGAAGCTGCCTGAGCTCCGGGTCCTCCAGCTTCGCCCTGAGCTCCGGCTGTCCCGCCAGCACGATCTGCAGCGTGGAGCGGTCGAGCGACCTCAGGTTCGACAGGAGTCTGATCTCCTCGAGAACCGGCGGCTCCAGGTTCTGCGCCTCGTCGATGACGAACACCGCGTTCCGCCCGTCGGCGGACCACCGCGCGAGACACTCGCTGATCTCCCTCAGCATCTCCATCTTCGTGCGCGCGTCGCCGGACAGCCCGAGCTCCCAGGCGAGCGCGCGGAGGAGGTCCATCTTCGAGATCGTCGTGTTCGTGATCCTCGCCACGCGCGTCGTCGCGTCGAGCCCGTGGACCAGCGCGTCGAGCATGAGCGTCTTGCCGGTCCCGACCTCGCCCGTCAGCTGGACGAACACCTTGCGCTCGGCCACGCCGTAGCTGAGGTGGGCCAGCGCCTCCCTGTGCTTCGGCGACAGGTAGAGGAACCGGAGGTCCGGCGTGAGCTCGAACGGCCGCTCGTTCAGCTGGTAGAACGCCGTGTACATCGCCGGCTACGCCTCCCGCTCCGGGATCCAGGCCAGGACCTTGATCCCCAGGGTCCGCTCGACGTCCTCGGGTCGCTCGAGCGTGTGGTCCATGCGCTCGAGCGCCATGACGAGCATGAACCCGAAGAAGATCGTGAACAGCCCGAACACGAATCTCATGTTGACGGCCTGCGCCGCGGGCTCCACGGGAACGGCCGCCCGGGACACGATGCCGACGTTCATCAGGCCCGGATCCGTCGCCGCGGTGATGCGATACTGCTCCCTGCGGTCCATGATCACAGCGTAGAGGTCCGCGCGGATCGAGAGCTCGTGCTCGAGGATGCGGAGGCGCATGTCGTTCTCGGCGATCTCCGAGTTCTGCGCCTGCAGCTCGAGGTACTTGTCGAACGCCGAGCGGCGCTGCGCCTTCCACTCCTGCACCTGTGCGCTCTGGCGCATGTGCGCCTGTTCCACCTCAGCGCGCAGCACGTCGGCGGCGAGCGCAGCCTGCCGCTCCAGACGACGCACCTCGGGGTGGTCCGCGGTGTACTTCGACCGCGCCTCGGCCAGCTCCTCCTGGATCTCCAGGAGCTTCCGCTTCGCATCGATCACCGTCGGCATCTCGTAGGTGTTGTAGGTCGGGACGTGCGAGGCATCGGTCGTATCGAGCCACTCCCGGACCATCGCGAGTTCCCTCTCCCTCGATGAGATCCTCGTGTCGAGGGTGATGAGCTCGTTCAGAAGCCGGTCGCCCAGCCCCATCTGCTGCTCGGGCTTCCTGCCCACTGTCAGCTGCCACTTCTCCCCGCCCAGCTTGGCGATCTCGTCTGCGATGGAGTCGAGTTCCGCCTTGACGACCCCCGCCTGGTGGTTCAGGAAGTCCGCAGCTTCGGCGTTGTATGCGACGCTCCGCCGGATGTCGAGGTACGCATCGAGAACGGCGTTGACAACGCGCGCCGCCATCTCCGGGTCCTTGTGACGGTATCGGATGTTGATGATGTCGGACTCCGTAGGCGACTCGGCCTTGATTCTCTTCTGAAGCCGTTCGACGACGAGAGCACGGTCTTCCGCACTCGCCAGCCCGACCCGGTCCACGACCTCCGCCGCGACCGCCGCGCTCGTGACGATCTGGATCTCCGAGTTCACGACCTCGATGCGCCTGAGCACGTGCTGAGACTCCGCCGGCATCTGGTATCCGGCGGGCTGGCGCTTGACGAACACGCGCGCGCTCGCCTCATACTCGGGCTCTCCGGTGGCCGCACCGTAGAGGAGGATCGCCGTGCCAACGAGCAGGAGACCCAGGAGGGGCACCTTCCGCTTGAAGACGATGAAGACCAGGTCGCGAACAAGGGACGCCGTCGCCTGGGGCATCGCAGATGCCCCGGTCTCCGGACGCCCAGCGGTCTCTGCTTGCCCTCGCGCTACCACAGGCCTCGCCTCTCCGGATTCACGATGTCGTACCCACGGAGGTAGAAGAGCTGCGCCGGCAGGATGCTCTCGAAGAAGAGAGAGACGAACTCACCGACGTCGCCGATGAGGGACTGCGAGACGTAGACGACGTCGTTCGGCACGAGCTCCACGTCGTGCGTAAGATCCTTGCCTGAAAGCACCAGGGTCAGGTCGACCTTGTAGGCCGTCGGCTCCGCCACGCCCTCGCTGCGCAGGATCATGATGCTCCTGGGCTGAGCGGTGGGGAGCAGGCCGCCCACCGCCGCGATGGCGCGCGTGACCGTGAGCGGCTCGGTCGAGGCCACCCTACCCGGCGACCTCACCTCGCCGATCACGAACACAGGTCTCGCACCCAGCTCCTTCACCACGACCGAGACAGCGGGGTCGATGAGGTAAGGGGACATGTGTTCCCTGATGTCCGCCGCGAGCTCCTCGGTTGTCTTCTCCACCGCCTTGAGATCACCGGCGAGCGGCAGCGTGATCGTGCCCGCGGGCGTCACGGGCACCTCAAGGCTCATGCTGGCGTCGGTGAGGAAGTCGATCCACACCGCGTCGCCCGGGCGCAGCCGATACGCGGCCGCTCCGGTGCCCGCGGTCTCGACCACGGGCGGCGCCGCCCGCACGGTCGGGCGCGGGCTGCATCCCGGCGCCATGAGCATCACGGCGCCGGCAAGCGCCAAGGCGCCGGCCCTCACAACTCGTGCCATGAGGTGTGTTCCCCCTTGCGCGGCCGACCACACCCGGCTCGGCAGCGCGACCCGAGCCCCACGAACAGCATAACCCGTGCCACGGCCGTCCGATAGCGGGGTCCGCACGAGGCGCGGAATAGCGGCAGCTGCCAAGTCAAGCCGAACGCCCCTCAGCCATTGTGCCCCAGCACCAAGGCTGACGCCGCAGCGTTCATCCCGGACTGCCCGTGAGATCGTACAGGCTCACCTTCGCCCCGGGCAGCCGCAGCTCCTCGACCAGCCGATAGCGCTCGTTGAGAAACGCAGGGATGCGCCCCTCGGGGTCTGTCCGCCACGGCCGCGCCTCCACGAACCAGAGCCGCTCGTGGCCGCGCACGCCGTCCTCGATCCTCGTGGCCACCTCGGCATCCGACGATGCCTGGCCCGGATAGAGCAGGAAGCGCGGGGCCGAACCCCGGTAGTAGAACTCGAAGACGTCCCTGATGACCGGGATGAGAACGACGTCCCCGGGTTCCTCGTTCGCCTCCACGTGCTTCGCCGCGCCGCGGACGTCTTCCCGCCAGTAGTCAGGGCGCCCGTAGTAGTTCCCCAGCGCGACCAGAGAGAAGATCGCCATGAGCCCCCCGACGATCGCCGCCGGGGAGCGCCTCAGCAGACCGACCCCTGCTCCGCAGAGCACGAGGAGCGCCGGCAGCGCCACGGACACGTACCGCGGGTTGAAGGGCTTCACGTTCGCCAGCGCAAGCACACAGGCCCCAGCAAGCGGAACGAGCGTCACTGCGAGCGTCAGTCCCAGAGCCCGCCGGTCGTCGGCGAGCGCCCGCAGGCCGAGAAGCGCCGCCAGTCCCGCAACGACCCCGGCCGGCGCGACGAGCCACCACCGCTCGAGGAACGCATCGAGCGGCGGCCGCGTATGCAGCTCGACCGGAGTCGGACCCAGGGAATACCCGTACACCAGCGAGTACAGCGTGTACGGCACAGCAAGCGGCGTGAAGGTCGTCTCTCCCCTGAGCAGCTCGCCTCTTTCGGCCGCGGGCGCGAGCGCCACGCGCCCGCCCACACCGTCCTCCCGAGCCCACTTCGCGAGCCCCCATGCCACGGGCGCGAGCAGGGCGATGATCACGACCGACGCGACGACCCAGCGCCGCGCGAACCGCCGGTCCCCCACCGCCCGCGCCGCGGCGCAGATGCCGTGCGCAAGGAGAAGGAAGAGCGCCGCGAGATTGCAGTACCCGGCCAGGACAGCGCTGGCGACGTAGCCCGACCACGAGCGGCTTCGCCCCGAGACCAGTCTCGCAAGAAGGAGCGTCGACACGGCCGCGAAGAACACGAGCAGCGCGTAGTTCCTCACCTCCTGGCCGTACCACACGCTGAAGGGGGACAGCGTGCCGAGCGCGGCGGCGATGAGGCCGCTCCGGCGCCCCGCGAGCTCCGCCCCCAGCAGATACAGCACCGGAACGGTCGAGGCGCTCGCCACGGCGGACACGCTTCTCAGTGCCGCCTCGCTGAGCGAAAGCCGTCCGACGAGGTGAACCAGCAGCGCGTGGAGCGGCCCCTGGACGTTCCCGAAGAACGTCCGGGCTGTCATCTCCCCGCCGATCTCGGCCGCCTGCAGCGTGAGGAGCTCGTCCACCCAGAGGCTCTGGTGCCCGATGCGGTAGAAGCGCAGCAGGAAGGCGAGGAACACGAGCGCCAGCAGCACCCATCCGGCGCTGCGCGCGCCGCCGTCGGCTCGTGTGGAGTGCTCTCGCGCCAGGTCACACCTCGCCACCGCCCAAGCTCCGCTTCGGCCGTCTCGATCATGAGCCGACGGGGCTCACACGGTGCCGCCGGGGAAGAGTAGTCAACGCCCCGCGCTCTGTCAACCCGGCAGTCGCACCCCCTGAACGCACCGATCCGGCAGCGCCGCCCTGCGAGTGAGGGTTCTTGACGGCGAGCGCTGCCGGATCATCTGAGGGGCCGGGGCCGCTGCCCCGCGTCGACGTCAGTAGGCGCCTCTCCGCGACATCACAGCGGGAAGGGTCCGGGCCAGGATCTTGAGGTCAAGCCCGAGGGACTGCTTCCTGATGTACTCGATGTCCAGACGCATCCACTCAGTGAACCCGATGTGGCTGCGCCCGCTGATCTGCCAGAGGCACGTGATGCCGGGAAGGACCTTCAGCTTCTCCCTCTGCCATGCTTCGTAGTGCTCGACCTCGCATGGCAGCGGCGGACGCGGACCCACGAAGCTCATGTCGCCGCGCAGGACGTTCCACAACTGAGGCAGCTCGTCGATGCTGGTGCGGCGCAGGAATCTCCCCAGACGGGTGACTCTCGGGTCGTCCGAGATCTTGAAGGCTGGACCGTCCACCTCGTTCAGGTGCAGCAGCCGCTTCTTCATCTCCTCGGCGTTCTGCACCATTGACCTGAACTTGTAGAAGTCGAAGGAAGATCCGCCCTTGCCCACGCGCTGCTGCCGGAAGAACACCGGGCCGCGGGAGTCGGCCTTGATCAGGAGGGCGACGACGAGGAACAACGGCGAGAGCAGCACGAGACCGACGAGACTCCCGACAGCATCCAGCGGCCGCTTGACGAGTCTGCGGTACATCACGCCGCGCACGACTCCCGAACGGTCGACCGGTCTCGCTGCAAAGCCCTCGACCGCTCCGTACCCGAACCGTTCGTCCACGAAGTACAAGAGCGCGCTCCCCCTCTCCTGAACCTCGCCTGCGAGGCGCCACCACAAACGCGAGCCGGGTGTCGACCTCAGGTCGCACCCGGCGTACCGTTCTGCCTGCCGCCTTCGCCAAGGGTGCGCCCGGGTCTGCTGCCAGCGCGGCTTCGTCCGCCTCGGCGCGTCCGAAACCGCAGTCCTCTCAAAGCGCTGTCAGACTCGAGCCCGAACCCTTAGCAATGGCGCTATGTGAGTCCCTTCGCTCTCGTTCCGCGTGGATGCCCGTTCCCTGACTCAATGATAGTCTATCACAAAGTGTCTCCTCTGTCAACGACCATCCCGGGCGCCTCCGCCCAGCCCGCGCACGATCGCGCACCAGAGCGCCGGGAAGAGGATCTCGTGATGCCCTCTAAGTGCAATACCCATACCAAGTTCCGCTGTCGGTCTCCGCACGACGTTCTCGCCCGCCCTGTACGGCTCGTTCATATCGAGGCTCACCGTGGTGAACGGGCCGCGCGCGCGGCCGAGGTTGCGGGCGACGGCGAGCGCCTTGAGGAAGACCTCGGGAAGCACGACCGCCGACCCGACGTTCAGCACGACCCCGCCGTCCAGACCGCACACCACGTCCGCGAGGATCCGGAAGTCCCTGAGGCTGGTCTCCCCGATCGCCGCGCCGTCGGCCGACGCGTGCTCGTGGACGATGTCCGTGCCGAGCGCCACGTGCACCGTCAACGGAATGCCCAGCTCGTGCGCGCGCGCCGCGATGCTCGCGTCCCGATGCGGCGTGCCGGCGTCCGCGAGCCGCGAGCCGACGCTCTCGCCGAACCCCCGGCCCTCCCGACTCCCGCGGGCGACCGCTCCGTTCAGGAGCTCGGCCGTCTCGCGGCACGCGCCAAAGAGCCCCGAGGTGAGCCCATCTCGGACGTCTTCGGACGTCTTCCCCCACATGGCGATCTCGGCGTCGTGGATGGCGCCCGCCCCGTTCGTGGCGAGCGCCGTGACGACGCCGCGCTCCATGAGGTCGATGAGCAGCCTCGAGAGCCCGCACTTCACGAAGTGCGCGCCGAACATCACGACGACGGGCCGTCTCGCCCGCGCCGCGTTCACG
The DNA here is from genome assembly GCA_016867725.1 of Candidatus Effluviviaceae Genus I sp. Classification (NCBI taxonomy): domain Bacteria; phylum Candidatus Effluviviacota; family Candidatus Effluviviaceae; species Candidatus Effluviviaceae Genus I sp. The sequence goes on along the minus strand of VGIX01000004.1, from coordinate 93,933 downwards.
ACCGCGGCCGCCACCTGCCGGAACTCGCGCCCGGCGAAGAGGTCGGGCACGCTCTCCAGGAACCCGTCCACGGCCGCCTCAACGGCGTGCGGCGTCGCGAAGCGGTCCACGGTGACGGTGCCACCCCGTTCCTCGATCGACACCACCCTGAGCTTGCGCAGGTCCACCTCACGGAAGCGAGACGACATGCGACCTCCTACCCCGCGACCCGCCGACCGACGGCGGGCTCCAGTTTCGTGAGCACGGCCGAGATGGACCCGATCGCGACCTTGCTCTTCATCAGCACGGGGACGTGCAAGGGGTCCTTCGTGAGCCACACCGTGAGCTTGCCCTTGTGGCGGAACAGGCCCGTCGTCCGCATGACGGGCTCGACGACGATGCAGTCGAAAGCGCCCGCCGGCACCTTCACGCGCTCCTCCCGCAGCACGCGGATCTCGAGCGGGTAGTTCTTCCTGTCCGCGTGGTTCTCGATGTACACGGACCTCCCGACCCGGAGGTCCATCATGCGGACGTAGTAGAGCGACGAGAGGATGTCCTGCGCCTCGTACGACAGGGGGACGACGTGGCCCTTTCTGGGGTAGAGCGCGACCTGCCTGTCTCGGTCGAAGATCACCTGGTCTTCCGAACGGAAGTCGCCCTCCCTGATCTGCTTCTGGAACCGGAGCGGCACGAGCCGCCTGACGTCGAGGAACGACTCGGCCACATCGCGGACGGTGAAGAACGCCGCGAAGACGGGATTCGACTCGGCGATCGACACGATGTGGTAGCACGGATGGCCGCGCTCCCTCACGATCGAGGGGATGCTCATGACGGCCGTGCCGGCGGTGACGAAGCCGTACTTGATCTCGAAGGTGAGCCTCTCCCCCGCTCCGAACGGCGGCTCCGCGACCTGGCCGGACGGCCCGATCGCTGAGTATGGGGATGCCAGCGCGTCGGGGACTCGGGTCGGCACGTGCCGGAGCAGCGCCGCAAGGACGGCGGTGACGCAGAGCACCGCGCGGATGACCGCCGCGCTCCGGCGGCTCTCAGCCGGCATGCGCGCCTCCATCCCTCCTCGCCCGAAAGTCCGCGAGCGCCCACTCCACGGCCGCGCGCAGATCTCCGGCGGTGCGCTCCACGACGATCCCGCGCTCGCCTGCCGCGCGCAGCTCCGTCTCGCCCTTGCCCGTCAGCACGAGCACGCCGAGCATCCCGGCGCGCTGCGCCAGTGCGATGTCCGTCAGGGCGTCGCCGATCACGTAGCTTGCCGAGAGGTCGATCCCGTGCTCCCTCGCCGCCCGTTCGACCATCCCGACGGCGGGCTTCCTGCACGACTCATCCCGCGTGTATCGCTCCACGCTGCCGCCGCGGAAGTGCGGGCAGTAGTACGCCGCGTCCAGGCGCGCGCCGCGCTCATGCAGCAGGCCCTCGAGTCTGCTGTGAACGACCGAGAGATCGTCTTCGGTCATGAGCCCCCGCGCCACGCCCGACTGGTTGCTGACGAGCACCGCGAGGACACCCGCCTCGTTCAGGGCTCGGATCGCCTCGGCCGCGCCCGCGAGCAACTCGAGGTCCTCGGGCCGCGTCACGTGCCCGCGCTCGACCGTGATGGTACCGTCCCTGTCGAGAAAGACCGCGGGACGACCCGCCATGCTCCCTGCCTCCCGTCCTTCCCGGCCGCGCCGCCCGGGGCGCGCCCGCACCGACCTCCGACGCGCCGACCCTGCGCCGACCGCCCTCCCCGGCGCCCCGCCGGCGCGGCAGAACGCACCAATCCAATACCACAAACCCCGCAGCCGCGCCACATCCGGACGGCGCGCCTCCGCGCCTCCTGGTTCCGCAGGTCGGCGCTCCCTACGAGCCGCCGTTGCGAGTCGGTCCACGGCGCCGGCGACTCGCGAGCGCCGATCCGATGATCGCCAGCGCCGCCGCCGCGCGATGCTCCCAGGTGTTGCCGAACCCGAACCGCACCCTCTCCGCTGCCGGACCCTCGCCAGGCGGCTCCGCGACCGCCGCGTCCAGCGCGGCGGCGAACGCCTCCGGGCCCGCCGCCGTCCGCACCAGCCCGCCCCGCTCCAGGGCGGCCGGGAACGGCGTCGTGACGACGGGCTTCCCGCACAAGAGCGCTTCGTACAGCACGATCGGATCGGCGTGCCGCGAGAACGGGCCGTCGCGCCACGGCAGGATCATGGCGCTCGCCGCCGCAACGTGCCACGGGAACTCCTCGTACGGCCTCCGCCCGGCGAGCAGCACGTTCCGCGAAAGCGCGCCGGGCCGCACGCGGGCCGACACGGGGCCGACGAGCACGAACGCCCAGTCCTGTCGCATCGCCGCAACGCGAAGCAGAAGATCCCAGTCGAACCATCCGTACGCGGCCCCTCCGTACATCACGACCGGCCGGCCGGCGGGCGGAAGCCCGCGCGGCCGAACTCCCGGCCTGGCCGCGGCCGATGCGAGCGCATCCGCCGTCGCCGCAGGATCGCCGCACAGCACTCGCGCGTAGTGCGCCCGGTCGGCGGCGTTCGGCAAACGGTGCGTCGGCGCCCTGCCACCCCGCGCCTCGAGGAGCGCCTGAGAGGACACGAAGACGAGGTCGCACGCATCGAGCATGCTCTCTTCGAGCGCGGCGGTCTCCTCGGGGTGCCTGCTCATGGAGGCCGGGTCGTCGGCGGCGTGGTAGACGAGCAACCGCTCCCCCAGCAGCCCCTTGCATGCCGCGTGCTCCGGCGAGAACGCCCACACGACCGGAGGCGAGAGACCGCATCGCCGCGCCGCGCCTTCGATCCGCGCGGCCGCCCGCCGGCAGCGCTCGGCGCGGGCGCGGGGAGAGGGCGGGTGCACGAGGGAGATGTCCGAGAGCACCCACAGCCCGCCCTCGACCTGCCGCAGCCGCCGGAGCTTGGGCCATCTCCTTGCGCGCCCGAGGACCGACGCGAGGTCCATGGGGGGGTCCACGTAGAGCACGCGTCCACGCCTCGAGAGAACGGACATGAGGTGATGCTTGCTGGTCGGAAGCGCCGTCCAGTCGTTGGACGACAGACAGACCACGTCGGGCTGGCGCGCGTCGTTCATGCTTCCGTCTCCGCGAGTAGCTCGTCGAGCGCGGCGCCTGCCCGCTCGACGGAGATGGACTCCATGCACCAGCCGTCCCGGCGCCCGCATCGCCGCCTCGAGCACGGACTGCACGCGTAGCGCGGCCAGAGGACGCGCGACGGCGCGCCCCGCGGCCCGAATCGCTCCGGCGTGCCGGGGCCGAAGAGGGCGACGACCGGCGTGCCCTGCGACGCCGCGACGTGCATCGGCCCGCTGTCGTTGCCCACGAACGCGCGCGCCTGGCCGACGAGCGCCGCGAAGACGCGCAGGTCGGCCGCGCCCGCGACGCTCACCGCGGCGCCGCCCGACGCGCGCGCGACGGCGTCCGCGAGCGCCGCGTCCGACGGCGAACCCGTCACGACGCTCGGCATGCCGTGCCGCTCATGGGCGAGGCGCGCCAGGGCCCCGAACCGCGCCGCCGGCCACCGCCGCGACTCCCAGCCGGCGCCCGGCGAGAGCGCGAGGAAGGGCGCGCGCGCAACGACGCCGACGCTCGCGAGGACGGCGCGCGCCCGCGTGCGCTCCTCGTCCGCGACGTACATCCGCGGCACGGGGTCGGACGGAACCGCTCCGAGCGGCCGGACGGCGTCGAGGAGGTGGTCCACGACGTGACCCTGCGCGCGGTACGGGATCGAGCGGTCCAGAAGGAAGCCGCACCCGGCGTGGTTGAATCCCGCGCGGAAGCCCGGGTCCGCGGCCGCAAGGAGCCAGCTGCTTCTCAGGTCCCCCGTCAGGTCCACGGCGAGATCGTACCGCGCGCGCCGCAGCTTCGCGGCCAGCGAGGCGAGCCACACGGGGCTGTGGTAGCGCGGCACGGCGTCGTACTCGATGATCTCGTCGACGAACGGGTTGCCCTCCAGCACCGGCGTGGCGCGCCGCTTGACCAGGACGGAGAGACGGGCCGTCGGAAAGGCCGTCTTGAGCGCGTTCATCACGGGCGTTGAGAGGAGCACGTCGCCGATGAAGTAGAGCCGGATGAGCAGCACCGCCGAGACGCTCTCAGGATGGAAGCGCCGTGGTCTCACGCCGGGCGCCCTCCCCCTCCGCGACGGACGATCTCGTCGCGGAAGCACGCCTCGGTCCTGTCGAGCATGGCGTCGAGCGTGAACTCCGTCGCGACGCGCCGCTTCGCGCGGGCGGCAAGGTCCCGGGCCAGCGCCGGGTCGCCGAGGACCCTCAGCGCCGCCGCCGCAAGCGCGTCCGGTGCCCCCGGGTCAACGAGCAGGCCGTCTCGTCCGTCTTCGATCATCTCGGGAATGCCCGCGACGGACGTCGCCACGACCGGCGTGCCGAGCGCCATCGCCTCGAGCACGACGTGCGGCATGCCCTCCCTGCGGCTGCTCACGAGCACGACCTGCGATGCCTCCATCGCGGGGCCGACGTCCTCGACGTGGCCTGCGAACACGACGGACCCGTCGGGGTGCGCCGACGCCTCGCGTCTCAGCTCCGCTTCGAGCGAGCCGGACCCGACGATGAGGAGCCTCGCGGCCGGGACCCTGGCGCGGATCTCACGGAACGCCGCAAGCGCTTCCCGGTGCCCCTTGTCCGCTGTGAGCCTCGCGACGACGGCGAGCACGGGTGCGCGTTCCGGGATGCCGAACCGGCTCCGGAAGACGGCGCCGGCTCCCCGCGTCAACCTCGACGGGTCGATCCCGTTGGGGATGACGGTGATCCGAGAGGCCGGCACGAAGGCCGACACGTCCTCGACGAGCGCGCGGCAGTTGACGACCACGCGCGTCACGCACGCGCCGTAGACGGCACGGTTGAGCGCCGTCGGTCGCACGGGCAGCGCCAGACCGCGCCGCTCGACCACGGCGCGCACGCGCGCGAGCTTCGCCGCCGCGCACGACAGCCTCACGGCCCGCTCGATCCCCACGCACACGAGTTCCGCGCGGCGGCGCCTCATCCACGCGGCCAGCCTGCCGACGGACACGACATCGAGATCGCCCGACATCGGGAGCTCCAGCACGGCGTGGCCGCCGTCCCTCATCAGCCTCGCGAGCGCGCCGCCCGCCCTCGCCGCCGCGCAGACGTCGTGCCCCCGCGCGCGCAGGCCGTCGGCGGCCTCGAGCACCCAGCGCTCGCCGCCCCCGAACGCCCTCATCGAGTTCGCAAAGAGGATCCTCACGCGACGACCCCGGCCGCCCTCAGAGCGGCCCTCAGACCTGCCGAGAACGCCTCGGGCGAGAAACGCTCGACCGCCAGCCTGCGCCCCTCGGAGCCCATCCGCGTCGCGAGCTCGGGATCGGCGAGGACACTCGACAGGGCCGCGGCGAGCGCCCCGCTGTCCCCCGGCGTCACGAGCAGGCCGCTGCGGCCGTCCTCCACGAGCTCCGGCACGACCCCGACGGCCGTGGCGACGACCGGCCGCCCGGCCGCCATGTACTCGCTCACCGCGCGCGAGTTCTCCTCGCTCCCGACCGACGACAACGCGCAGACGTCCGCGACGCCGAGCAGCTCGGGCACGTCCTCGCGGCGCCCCGCGAACGCGACGGAGGACTCGATGCCCAGGGAGCGCGCCAGCGCCATGAGCCCCTCCGGCTGACCCGACCACGGCTCGCCCACGAGCACGAGCGCAGCGTGCGGGTGCGCTCGCGCGACGGCCGCCCACGCGCGGAGGAGCGTCTCGTGCCCCTTCACCGGAGCGAGCCTCGCGACGTTCATCACGACCTTCGCTCCGGTCGGCACGCCGAGCGACGAGGCAAGCGCCTCGTCGCGCTCCCGCGGGCGGAAGACCGCCGTGTCCACCGGCGCCAGCAGCCGGTGCACGCGGGCGGGCGGGACGCGCAGCCGCTCCACGACCGCACGCATCACGGGGGAGGACGACGTCACAACGGCCCTCGTCAGACGCCGATAGAGGAAGCGGTTCCCCGCGTGCGCCCTGGGCGGCGTGGCGGTTCCGCGCAGGTGGACGATCGGGCACGCCCGCCCGGCCCCGCACGCCGCCATGAGGTGCGCGGTCGCGCGCGCCGAGTGCAGCACGTCGAACGCCTCTCGGCGCGCCAGGTTCGACAGCCAGCGCGCTCCGACGACGAAGTCCACGGGCGACCGCGACGGGACGCCCTCCGGGAGCGCCACCGCCCGCACGCCGTCGATCCCCCGGGCGAACCGCGCGCCGGGCGAGGCGAACGTCACGTCGCCGCCGGCGAGCGCCTCGGCGCGCGCGACCGACACGGCGTACTCCGTCTCGGCCGTCCAGATCGTGGAGTCCGTGAGAACGAGCGACCTCATGAGGGCCGACTCCCGGCGAGGAGCCCCCGGGCGGCGGCCAGAACGGCGTCCGCCGAGATCTCCGTCATGCACGCGTGGTGCCCGAGCGGACACACGGCATGACCGTGCCGTCCGCACGGCCTGCAGTCCACGCCGGCTCCGAGCACGGCGGCCCGGTCCGAGTACGGCGAGAACCCCATCGCGGGCACGGTCGGTCCGAACACCGCGACGACCGGCGTCCCCAGGCCCGCCGCCGCGTGCGCCGCGGCCGAGTCGTTGGACAGGACGATCGCCGCCCGCTCGGTGATCGCGATCCACTCCCCGACGCTCAGCCGCCCGACGGCATCCACGGGCGGCTCCGGAAGCGCGGCGGCGACCGCGCGGCCCGGGGCGGCGTCGCCCGGGCCGCCGGCGATCGCGATCGCGGCGCCGAGGTCGCGGGCGAGCGCCCGCGCCGCCGCGGCGAACCGCTCCGGGAGCCACCGTTTGGTCGCCCACCGGCTCCCCGGCGCGACAAGGAGGAGCGGCGTGCTCGGCCCGACGTCGGCGCCACCGAGGAACCGCTCAACGGCGTCCCGGTCCTCGCTCCGCGCGCGGAGCGCGTACGGCACGCGGCCGCCCGGAACCTCGACGCCCACGCGCGCCGCGAGGATCGCGATCCTCTCGACCTCGTGCGCCCGCTCCCGGTAGCGGACCGTCTCCGTGAGAAGCAGGCGACCTCCGCTCTCGTCGAACCCCACCCGCGTGCGAACGCCCGCGAGAAGAGGAAGAAGCGCGCTCCGGAACGAGCGGTGCGGGACGAGCGCCGCGTCCGCGCGGCACTCGCGCAGCGCGCGCACGACGCGCGCCGTCCCGGCCGGCCCGCGACCCGCGCGCTTGTCCCACTCGATGACACGGTCCGCCGCGGCCGCGAGTCTCACGACCTCCGCGCCGGCGGGCGCCGCGAGAACACCCACCCACTCGATGGCGGGCGACCGCCTGAGGAGATCGAGGAGCGGAAGCGTCAGGAGCGCGTCGCCGAGGAAGGCCGTCTGGATGACGATGCACCTCACCGCGGCCCTCCCGCGCGCGCCAGAACGCCTCGCGCGGACGCGAGGACGGCGTCCGGCGTGATGAGCCGCATGCAGTCCCAGTGACCGAGCGGGCACCGCTCGCCGCCGAAGAACGAGCACGCGCTGCAGGCGAGGTCGGCGTAGACCACCGCGTGCCCCTCGAAGTCGAACTGCCCCGGGTCGGTCGGACCGAAGAGCGCGACGGTCGGCACCCCGAGCGCCACCGCGGCGTGCGTGAGCCCGCTGTCGTTCCCCACGAAGAGCGCCGCCTGCGAGATCGCCGCGACGGTCCCGCCGAGCGTCGCCTCGCCCGCCGCGTTCGTCGCCTTCGACGACGCCCCGGCCGCCTCGATCACGGCGTCGCACGCCCCTCGCTCGGACGCGCTTCCCACGAGCGCCGTCGGCAGACCCGTGCTCAGGAAGAGCTCGCGAACGACCTCCCCGTAGCGCTCTGCGGGCCACCGCTTCGTGGCCCACACCGCCCCGGGGGCCATCGCCACGAAGTCGCGCGCCCGAAGACCGCGCCCAGCCAGGAAGCCGTCCGCCCACTCCTCCTGCCCGGGAGGCATGTGGAGCCGCGGTCGCGCGGGGACCGCCGCGATGCCGAGCCGCCGAAGCGCCGCCAGGTAGCGGTCCACCGTCCTCGCCGACGCGCGGAACGGCCTGCGCGCGACGCGGACGCGCCACCACTCGGCCGGTTCCCGCTTGCGGTACACGCTGACGAGCGGCGCCCCGGACGAGCGCGCGATCACCGCGCTCCTCGCGTTCGCGTGGAGGTCGATCACGGCGGAGTAGCGCCTCCGGCGCACGTCGCCGCAGAGCGCCGCGAGGTCGCCGATCGCGCTGCCCCGAAGGGCGTGAACGGCGGAGACGCGCGGGTCGCCGGCGACAAGATCGCGGAACTCCGCCTTGACGGCGAAGCCGATCTCGCGCCGGGGGTCGGCTCCGTGGAGCGCGGCGACCACGGGCTCCGTGAGGACGATGTCGCCGAGGGAGCTCAGGCGCACGACGAGGACGCGGTCAGGCGCCCCCCGCCCGGCCGCCCTCGGACGGCGGGCCGGGCTCGACGGGCCTGTCCCGGAACTGGATGTCGTAGAGGAAGCGATACGTCCCTCCCAGCCTCATGAGCTCCTCGTGCGTCCCTTCCTCGGTGACGACGCCCTTCTCCAGGACGACGATGCGGTCGGCGTTCCTGACGGTGGAGAGCCGGTGCGCGATCACCAGCACGGTGCGCCCCCGAAGCAGGCGTTCGACGGCCTCCTGGACGAGTCGCTCGGACTCGGTGTCCAGCGAGGACGTCGCCTCGTCGAGGATGAGGATCGGCGGGTTCTTGAGGATGGCGCGCGCGATCGCGATCCGCTGGCGCTCCCCGCCCGAGAGGCGCGTGCCGCGCTCCCCCACCGGCGTCTCGTAGCCGCTCGGCAGCGCCTCGATGAACGCGTGCGCGTTGGCGGCCCGCGCGGCGGCGACGACGTCCTCGCGGCTCGCGTCCTCGAGGCCGTAGGCGATGTTGTTTCGCGCCGTGTCGTTGAAGAGGATGGTCTCCTGGGTCACGACGCCCATGAGTCGGCGCACGGACGCCACGTCGAGGTCCCTGAGGTCATGTCCGTCGATCGCGACCGAGCCGGCCGTGGGATCGTAGAACCGCGGCAGGAGATCGAGCAGTGTGGACTTCCCCGCCCCGCTCGCGCCGACGATCGCGACGATCTGCCCCCGCGCGATCGTCAGGTCGATGCCCCGCAGCACCTCGTCCCCCGTGTCGTAGCGGAACCGCACGCCGCGGTACTCGATGCGGTCGCGGAACGCGTCGAGCGCCGGCGCGCCCGGTCTCGACACGACCGAGGGGGGCGTGTCGAGCAGGGAGAACACGCGCGCGGCGGCGGCGAGGCCGACCTGCAGCTCGTTGTTCGCGTGGGAGAGCTTCTTGAGCGGCTGCATCGTGGACAGCGTGGCCGCGAGGAAGATGAGGAACCAGTCCGGGGACACGCTGCCGTCGAGCAGCACCTGCCGCCCGCCGTACCAGATGACGACCACGACGCCGATGACGCCCAGGTACTCCGTGAGCGGCCCGGCGAGAGTCCCGAGGAGCTCCATGCGTACGAAGGTCCGGAAGTACTCGAGCGTGTGCCGCGAGAACCGGCGTTGCTCGTGCCCCTCCATGCCGAACGCCCTCACGACGCGGGCGCCCGTGATGGACTCCTGGAGCGTCGCCGTGATGTCGGCCATCTTCTCCTGGATCCGGGCGCTGCGCTTCTTCAGGCGCTGCCCCACGCGCACGATGAGGAAGAGGATGGGCGGGAGCACGACGAACGTGATGAGCGAGAGCTTCCAGCTGATCCAGACCGCGATGCCCAGATAGAGAAGGGCGAGAAGCCCCTCGCGGAACAGGTTCGCGAAGCTCGCGACGAGGGCTCCCTTCACGAGCGTGACGTCGTTCGTGACGCGCGAGATGAGAAGGCCCGTCCGCTTTCCGTGGAAGAACGACAGCGAGAGCCGGCACAGGTGCTCGAAGAGGCGGTCCCTGAGGTCCCTGATGACGCGCTGCTCCACGGTGATCATCAGGAAGCTCTGAAGGTAGCCGAAGATCGACTTGACGAGGAACACGACGAGGAAGGCGACGCACATCCTGCCCAGCGAACCCGCCGCCGTGTCCGACGCGAAGAACGAGAGGAGCCACGCCCGCAGCGCGTCCCTGACGCCGGCGACCGTCATCCCCGCGTTCCCGCCCGGAGCCGCGCCGACGAGCTCCCCGCGCTCGAAGAGCACGTTGACGAAGGGGACGATCATGCCGAGGGAGACGCTGCTCAGAAGCGCGAAGACCGCCATGCACACGAGCGCCGCCACGAGGCGGCGCCAGGAGGGTCTCACACAGCTCAGGAGCCTGAGGAAGGTTCGCATGGCCGCGCCCTAGCGAGCGCTCGCGAGGAGCACCGCCTGGGTCCGCTCGATGAACTCCTCGATGGGAAACCGCTCGCCCGGCACGAGCGTCACGACCTCGAGCCGGTCGGACTGCGGCAGCGCCGCGGCCGCCGAGTCCTCCGGGGTCATGAGCGACACCGTCGGGATGCCGAGCGCCACCGCGAAGTAGACGAGGTCCGTGTTGCCCGCCACGAAGAGGTCGCACTGGGCAAGCAGGCTCACGACGTCGCGCATCCGCCGCTGCTGCACCACGATCGGCTCGCGGGAGAGCATGGACTCGAGAGCCCCGGCGCACTCGTGGTGCTCCGGCGGCGTGAGGAGAATGGCACGCGCGCGGTAGTCCGAGCAGAGCTTGTCGAGGAGCCGCGCCTGCTGCGCGATCGCCATCTGCGTGCCGCCGCGGCCGGGAGCCGGATCGAAGCCCACGAGCAGTTCGTCCTCGCTCGGCTTCCGGAAGTGCACGAGCTGCTCCGCGAGGCGTCGTTCCCGCTCCGGGACGCTCCACGACAGCCGGAGCCCCGAGACGTCGATGCCCATGACGCGCGCGATCTCAATGCCGAGCTGCGCGCGGACCTTGCCGGGGATGTTCCTGCTGACCTCGAGGTTGAGGAAGGGATGGCTCTCGCGGCTCTGAAGCCCCGCGCGGATCTTGGCGCCGGTGAGGTAGCAGAGCAGGACGCGCTCGAGGCTGAACTGTTGGTCCAGGATGATCGCGAGGTCGAAGCGGTACGACCGCACGAGGTTCGCGAGCGACATGAACTCGGAAAACCGACGGACGCCCTTGCGGAGGTCGTAGCCCAGGACACGGTCGAGGCCGCCGACGCCCTCGAGGAGGTCCTTGTCCTCCTCGCGAACGAGCGCGGCGATCTTGCCCCTCGGGAAGCCCCGCCTGAGCGCCTGGATCGTCGGCATCGCGAAGAGCGCGCCGGTGACACCCTCCTCGGGCATCACGAGGATCCGCTCGGCCGAGCTGAAGGTCTCGCCGAAGGAGATGGGCTCGGACGGCCTGAACCTGCGCAGGTACCAGGCGGCCAGGCGGCCGAGCCAGGACGACCCGGACTCCGCCGCTCGCGGCGCGGGCGCTGCCGTTCGCGGCGTTGCGCGCTCGCTTGATCCGCTCCCTGCCATGCTCCAGATCCTGCGCTGGCGGGCGGCCTCGACGGGCGCCCGCATGGGTTCAGGCGCCCCGCGTCGACACCCACGCCCGCCCGTCGGTGGGCGCGGCCCGCGGGAGCCGCTTCGGCCCGGAGGCTAGCAGACCGCCGGAGGCAGTGTCAAACGCTTTCTCCCGCCGCCGCGGCCGTTCCTCCGCCTGAGCGCCCACCGTTCCTCGGTCGAGCGACCGGCCGCCGTCTGGTAGACTCCTGTCACGATGCCTTCCCCAGCCACACGCACGCCCCCCGCGCCTCGCCCGCCCGACCGCGCCGCGGCGACGCTCGGGCCGGTCTTCCTTCTCATGGGTTGCGTCACGCTCGCCGCGCAGGCGCTCCTCCTGCGCGAGCTCCTCGTGCTGTGGCAGGGCAGCGAGATCTCCATCGCCGCGGGGCTGGCCATGTGGCTTGCCGTCACCGGCTGCGGCTGCCTGCTCGGCGGCGTCGCGGCGAGACGAACCCGGAACCCCGTCAGCGCGCTCGCGTGGGCCCTCGCGGCCCTCGGAGCGCTCGTGCCCGTGTCCGTCGCCACGGCCCGGCTCGCAAGGGCCGCCATGGGCACTCTGCCCGGGGAGCTCGCGGGCGTCGGCCCGCTCATCACGGCCACGGCGGCGGCGGTCGGGCCGTTCACGGCGCTCTCCGGCGTCGCGTTCGCGCTCGCCGTGGCCTCGTCGTCCCGCTGGGAGCCGAACGCGGGACGGGCCATGTCGCGCGTGTACGTTCTCGAGGCCGTGGGAGCCGTCGCCGCCGGGCTCATCATCAGCCTGGCGCTCTTCGACCGGTTGGCCCCGCTTCAGATCGCCTTCCTCGCCGCGGCGCTCGCGTGCGCGGGAGCGATCGCCGCCCTCTCGTTCGCGTCGCCGGGGACTCCACGGCGGCGGATCGTCCCGCTCGTCGCCGCGGCAGCCGTGGCCGTTCTCGGAAGCACGGCGCGCGTCGGGGGCTTCCTGGAGGACGGGCTCACGGCGGCAGCCTGGCGGGACGCGGGCGTCGTCCTCCACGCGCACTCGCGGTACGGGCTCATCGTCGCCACGGAGCGCGGAAGCCAGAAGAGCCTCTTCGAGAACGGAGTGCTCGCGGCGTCGGTGCCCGACCGCCTCGCGGCCGAGGAGACCGTGCACATCCCGCTTCTCCAGCATCCGCGCCCCGAGTCCGTCCTGCTGCTGGGCGGCGCGCTCGGCGGCGGTGCGCAGGAAGCGCTCAAGCACCCGACGGTGCGCCGCGTCGACTGCGTCGAGCTGGACCCGGCTCTCATCGAGGCCGCAAGGCGCGCGTTCGGGACCGCCATGACCGCCGCGCTCGACGACCCGAGGGTGACCGTGCACTACGCGGACGCGCGCTTCTTCGTGAAGCGCGCGCCGGCGGAGACGTACGACGCCGTCATCGTCAACGTGCCGGACCCGACCACGGCCCAGATGAACAGGTTCTACACGCAGGAGTTCATGCGGGAGGTCCGGAAGGCGCTTTCCCCAGGCGGTGTGGCCGCGTTCACGCTCTCCTCGTCGGAGGACTACGTGGGGCCGGAGCAGGCGGCGCTCCTAGCATGCGTGCGGGGGACGCTGGCGAGCGTCTTCGCGGAGGTGCGGCTCCTCCCCGGCGACCCGTGCCACATCGTCGCTTCCGACGCGCCGGACTTCCTCTCCGTGGACGCGACGACCCTCGCGTCCAGGATCGAGGGCCGAAGGCTCGACGTGGCGTACGTCCGGAGCTACTACCTCGACGATCGCCTGAGTCCTGAGCGCGTGGCCTATCTCGAGGAGCGGGTCGCCGCCGAGGACGCTCCGATCAACACCGACCTCTCCCCCGCCTGCACCTACCTGACGCTCGTGCTGTGGACGCAGCGTCTCTCGCGGGGTCCGAACCCGTTCGCCGCGGCAAGGCGCGCCGTGACGATGCCGCACGTCGCGGCGGTCGCGGCCGCCCTCGCGGTCGCTCTCGGAGCGCTCGCGCTGCGGCGGCGCGGCGGTGGCCTCGGGCTCAGGACGGCGCTTCCGGCGGCCGTGGCGGTCGCCGGGCTGGCGGAGATCGGTCTCGAGATCGCCGCGCTCGTGGCCGTTCAGAGCCTGTACGGGTCCGTGTACCACAGGATCGCCGTGATCGTCGGGGCATTCATGGGCGGCCTGGCGTTCGGCGGCTGGCTCGGCGGCCGCTCCGCCGAACGCGGCGCGGGACCGCGCGCCGCGCTCGCGATCGCGGGCGGGCTTGCCGCAGCCCCGCTGGGCGTCGCCGCCGCCGTCCAGGGCGCCGCCGCTCTGCCGCCGGGCCTGGCCGCACTCGGCTCCGCGATCATCCCGCTCGCGGTCGTCGGCTCGGCGGTCCTCGCGGGCATGCTCTTCCCGGTCGCCGGGAGGATCCTCGCGACGGAGGGAGGGGCCGCCCGAACAGGCAGCCGCCTCTACGGAGCCGATCTGCTCGGCGCGGCCGCGGGGGCGCTCGTCACCGGCGTGATGCTCCTGCCGCTTCTCGGCCTCTGGCGCGCGATGCTCTCGCTGTCGCTTCTGAACGCGGCCGCGGTCGCCGCGCTGCTTCTGTCCGTGGCGGTGACCCGCCCCGCCCGCGCGTGACACCGGCCCTCCTCGGCCGGACACGACGATGCCCCGCCGACGCGCCGACGGGGCATCGCATGTCCGCGGAGATGAAGCTGCCGCCTACCTGTAGAGTGCCTTGATCGCACCCCACGTCGCGCGGGTCACCGGCGACACGCACTGCGTGCAGGTGCCCCCGCGCGCCCCGATGTTCGTGCCGCCCTCTCCACTGCCCACGTTCGGTGAGTCGATACACACGCTGTAGTCGTATCCGAGGGCCCCCGTGAAGTCGCAGTAGAAGGGCTCCAGGGAGATGTTCCCGTTCTGCCCTGTCTGATCTGTGATCCACCCGCCGTACTCCACGGGCACCGGAAGCGTGCGGCCGTTCTGGAACACGTTGGAGTACGTGACCGACGGCAGGCACTCGTATGAGTACACGCCGGGCTTGCCGCTGTGCGTGATGCAGCTGCTCGAGATCGCCGCCGAGCCGGCGAAGACGTACACGCCCGCGTCGAAGTTCTGCACGATGGTCGTGTGATCGATGACGACCGGCGAGGAGCCGTTCATGAAGATGTAGATCCCGTGGTGGCTGCCCCTGGCGATGATGCACGACCTGATGACCGGCGCGCAGCCCCCGCGCACGACGATCCCCGTGGCGCTCTCGGCCATGCGCACGCGCTCGATCGTCGGGCTTGCGTTCTCCAGACACATGATCCCCGCCACGAGGCCGCGGCCGTCGCCGTCGTCCTGCCGTCCGGAGTCCCTGCCGATGCCTCCCCTGACCGTGAGGTTCCTGATGGCGCCACCGGTGATGTTCGCGCAGAGGATGCCGATCTCCGTGGCCGTGTGGTCGATGACGCAGTTGGCGCTGTTCATGCCGCGGAGCGTCACCCCGCTCGCGAGCTTGCAGACGGCGGTCCGCAGGCCGATCGACGTGTTGAACCTCTCGACATCGCGGTACGTGCCGGGGGAGAGCACGACGGTGTCCCCGGGAGCCGAGACGAGCATGGCGGACTGGATGGTCGGGTACGGATCGCTCTGGGGCGTGACCGTGCGCACCGCCGCCCCGGCGTAGCAGACCAGGGCCGCCATCAGTACCGCGACGAGGGCAAGACGCATCATATCCTCCTCGTGAGCCGCAGGGGTCGCGGGGACGCCGGCCCTTCGCCGGCAGACCCTGGCAAGAGCCTACGTCATCCGGGCGCCGCTGTCAACACGCCGCATCACTCCCACACGCCGGGGAGGACCGTCCCGCAGCGCTGGCACACGCCGCCCCGAAGCCCCGCCGCGTCGACGGAGTAGCCTATGCGGCCGATCACCCGCTCCCCGCACCCCGGGCAGTACGTGCTGTTGGCCTCGTGTCCCGGGACGTTGCCGATGTACACGAACTCGAGGCCTTCCTCCATGGCGATCCGCCTCGCGAGCTCCAGCCGTTCCACGGGCGTCGGCGGCACGTTCGTCAGCTTGTACTGCGGATGGAACCGCGAGAAGTGAAGGGGCGTCGCCGGTCCGAGGTTCTCGCGGATCCACCGGCACATCCTCCGGAGGTCGCCGGGATCGTCGTTCCCGCCCGGGACGAGAAGCGTCGTGATCTCGAGGTGCACGCCCTCTTCCCTGAGGATCTTGAGAGACCGCAGGACGGGCGCGAGCGAACCTCCGGCCATGTCCCGGTAGTACTCGTCCGTGAAGCCCTTGAGGTCGATGTTCGCCGCGTCCATGTGCTTGCACAGCTCGCGGAGCGGCTCTGCGTTGATGAACCCGTTCGAGTGGTACACGTTCCTCAGGCCGCGCTCGTGAGCGAGCTTCGCGCAGTCCAGCATGTACTCGTAGAAGACCGTCGGCTCGGAGTACGTGTAGGCGACGGTGCGACTCCCGCTCGCCAGCGCCGCTTCGACGACGTCCTCGGGGGACATCCGCTGGTTGACGAGGTCCTCCGGCCTCGACTGGGAGATCTGCCAGTTCTGGCAGAACCTGCACTCGAGGTTGCAGCCGGCCGTCGCGATGGAGAACGACTTCGTCGCGGGAAGGTAGTGGTAGAGCGGCTTCTTCTCGATGGGATCGACGTGCACCGCGCACGGGTTGCCGTAGACGAGCGTGTAGTAGGTGCCGCCTCGGTTCTCTCGGACGCCGCAGGCGCCCCTGCCGCCCGGCGACACCGTGCACGTCCTCGGGCAGAGAAGGCAGCGCACGCGGTTGCCGTCGAGCCTCTCCCAGTGCAGCGCCACGTTCGGCTCGACGTACCCCCTGGCTTGCCGCGCCGCGCCGTCCGCCGCGCGCCACGCCGCGGCGTTCCCCACGACCAGCAAGACCAGGAGCGCGAGCGGGAGGCGCCGCCCGCCGGCTCGGGGAGCCATCTCAGCCGTCCTCCGCCGCATCGCGTTCCCCGAACACCTCGGCCGTGAACGCCATGATCACGACGCCCTTCCGCTTCCACGACGCGGCGGGGAGCCCCGCCTTGAGACACGTGTGGTCGAGGAACGTCTCGCGGTCCCACCCCTGCTCCACGGCGACCTGCGGAAGGAGGAGCCCGCTCCGGGCGCCGTCCTGCACCACGAGCCCGTGGGTGCCTACCTCGATCGTCGAGACGTCGGCGACCTCCTCGAGCGGCGAAAGGACCGAGATCTCGATGTCGACTTCGGGCAGTTCGTCCTTCGAGAGCGGCGAGAAGCGCGGGTCGTGGAGCGCCGCCTGGACCGCCATCTCGGCGACGGTCTCGCGCAGGGACTTCACCGCCCGGACGTACCCGATGCAGCCCCGAAGCCTGCCGTGCCTGTGGAGCGTCACGAAGGCTCCCCGCTTCTCATCGAGGACGGCCGAGCATATCGGGACACCCGCGGAGACCTTCTCCCCGAGCGCGGCCGCGATGGAGCTCCTCGCAAGCTCGAGGAGCGCGCGGCGCTCGTCGGGGCGGAGCGCGCCGCCCGGGCGCGCGGCGCGGGCCGACGACTCGTTCGAACCGCCGGGAGCTTCCCCGGCCTCGGCGGCCGGCCGCACGAGGACCGCGGAGACGTACCCCACCACCTGGCCCGTGTCGCCCGTCACGTCCCCGGACGTCGCGTACCTGAGCACGCGCGCCTCCGTCGCGCCCAGCTTCCTCGCCGCCACCATGACCGCGGCCGTCGGCCCGCCGCCGCAGGCCTCGCAGTCGCCCGACGCGAGCAGCCTGACGAGGCGGTCCGGGTCGAACGCGCCGATCGCCTCGAGCACCCGCGCGTCGAGGCCCTTCGCCGTCTGCTGGTCGTGGTAGTGCGAGAGGTCGGTGCTGGCGACGAGCAGGACCTTCCGGTCGCCTGCGCCCGCGACGGCCCGCGCGATCCGCTCGCCCAGCGCGCGAACGGCGGGCGCGCTCTGGTCGCCCATCATGATGGGGACGATCCTGAACGCGCCGAGTGCCCGTTGGAGGAAGGGGATCTGGACCTCGAGCGAGTGCTCGTTGACGTGCACGCGGGGCTCGTCGACGATCCCCGCGTCCGGGTCGAGGATGGCGGCGGCGAGCTCCGCGTCCACGGGCACGAGACCGAGCGGGGTCTCGTAGGCGCCGCGGGCGTACACCGACGAGCCGCGGAACGCCACCCTGTGGGACGGCGCCACCACGACGACCGCGTCGTACGCCGCGCCCGCGACGCACGCGTAGCCGTGGGCCGCCACGGCCCCGGAGTACATGTACCCCGCGTGCGGGGACACGAGAGCCACCACCTCGCCGCCGAGCTCCGGAGCGGGCGCGGCCGCCAGATAGCGGTCCACGTCGCGCGCCAGCGCTGCCGGGTCCCCGGGGTAGAACTGCCCGGCGACCGCGGGTCTCCTCACATCGCCCGCGGCGCCCGCTCTCTCCGTTCTCACGGCGCCATCGCCTCCTTCGCCGGAGCAACCGCACGCGCTCAGAAGCAGCGCAACGACAGCCCACACGAACCGCATGCCCGTGCCCTCACACGACGGGGCCTTCTCGCACGACCGTGTCCCGCGCGAAGCGCGCGTCGTCCCGGTCGGGGTAGTCCTCGATGAAGTGCAGCCCTCTCGACTCCCTGCGCTCGAGGGCGCTTCGGACGATGAGGTCCCCCACGAGGCAGATGTTCCTGAGTTCGATGAGGTCGGCGCTCAGTGGGTGCGCGGCCAGGGAGCCGCTCACCTCGTTCCGGATGGACAGCATCCTCTCGCGAGCGAGCGAGAGCCGCCTCTCGGTCCGCACGATGCCAACATAGTCCCACATGAGCCGCCGGACAACGTCCCAGTTGTGGTCGATCACGACGCCCTCCGGCATCGCACCGGGAGACCCGCCGCTCCAGGCCGGCACGTCGCCCGGCCGCCCGAGCGAGCGGGCGTCCTCGATCGCGGCGCGCGCGCCCCGCTCACCGAACACGACCGCCTCGAGGAGCGAGTTGCTCGCCAGCCGATTGGCCCCGTGCATCCCCGTGTGCGCCGTCTCGCCCATCGCGAGGAGCCCCGGAAGCTCGGTGCGCGCGTCGAGGTCCACGGCGACGCCGCCGCACAGGTAGTGGGCGGCCGGGACCACGGGGATCGGCTCGCGGGCGACGTCGATGCCGAGCTCGGCGAGCCGCCCGCTGATCATCGGGAAGCGCGCCCTCAGGCGCTCGGCCCCGATGCCGGTGGCGTCGAGGAGCGCGTGCTTGTCCCCGGTCGTCTTCATCGTCTTGTCGATCGCCCGCGCCACGATGTCGCGGGGGGCCAGATCGGCCCGCGGATGGACGCCCTCCATGATCCGCCGTCCCGACAGCGTCGTGAGCACGGCCCCCTCCCCGCGCACCGCCTCGGAGATGAGGAACGACTTCACGGTCGGGTGATAGAGGCACGTCGGGTGGAACTGGATGAACTCCATGTTGCGCACCGGGACGCCCGCCCTGAGCGCCATGGCCACCCCGTCGCCCGTCGCGATGTCCGGGTTCGTCGTGTAGAGGTAGACCTTCCCGCACCCGCCGGTTGCGAGCACGGTCACGGACCCGCCGATGGTGTCCACGGCCTGCCCGCGGATGTCGAGCACGTGCACGCCGACGCACCGTCGCGCGCCGGGTGGACCTGCGACGGCGAGGTCGACGGCGAGGTGGTCCTCGAGGATCTCAATGTCCGGATGGCGCTCGACGGCCGCGAGCAGCGCCTGCTCGATCTCGCGGCCAGTCATGTCCGCCGCGTGGACGATGCGCCTCCCCGAGTGGCCGCCCTCCCTGCCGAGAGCGAAGGCGGGAGCCTCCGCGCGCCCCTCTTCCGTCGAGAAGCTCGCGCCCCAGGCCGCGAGCTTCCTCACGGCCTCGGGCCCGCGGCGCACCGCGACCTCGACCGCCTCGCGGTTGCAGAGCCCGACGCCCGCGACGAGCGTGTCCTCGATGTGCTTCTCGAACGAGTCGGTCTCGTCCATCACGGCGGCGATGCCGCCCTGCGCCGTGTTCGTCGCCGTCTCGGCGTCGCCCTTCTTCGTGACGATCACGACGCGCCCCCGGTCCGCGACCGACAGGGCGAAGGTGAGGCCGGCGATGCCGCTGCCGACCACGACGAACTCGGCGGTCCTCATGCGGCGCCTCCCCCCGTGCCGGGCACGGCGCCCCCGGCGCGCTCCTCGCCGGAGAGCTCGAGCATCCGCCGGAGCGCGCCGCCGGCGCCCTCGAGCACGCCGGCGGGCACCACCACCTCGTGCTGCTCCCGCTCAAGCGCGAGGACGAGCTTCGGCAGCGTGGTCTCCTTCATGTTCCTGCACACGGCGAACGGCGAGAGAGCGTGGAAGCGCTTCGATGGGTTCACGCGGTTGAGCATGTCGATGAGCCCGATCTCGGTGCCGACGACGAGCTCGTCGCGCGTCGCGGCGAGCCTGACCATGCCGTCCGTGGACGCCACGTGGTCCGCGGCCTCGACGACCTCGGGCGGGCACTCGGGATGCACGACGATCGGAACGCCCGGGTGCTCGCGGCGGGCGAGCTCGACGTCCTCCGGCGTGAACTGATTGTGAACGTAGCAGTGGCCGCGCCAGGGGATGACGGTCTTGTCGGTCTTCGAGGCGACGTACGCGGCGAGATTGCGGTCCGGCACGAAGAGGACGGCCTCGGCGTCGAGCGCGTTCACGACCGTCACGGCGTTGGACGAGGTGCAGCAGACATCGCTCTCCGCCTTCACGGCGGCCGACGTGTTGACATAGCAGACGACGGGCACGCCCGGGTGCGCCGCCTTGAATCCCCGGAGTTGCTCGACGGTGATCATGTCGGCCATCGGGCAGCCGGCCGTGAGCGCGGGGATGATCACCTTCCTGTCGGGATTCAGGATCTTCGCGCTCTCGGCCATGAACATCACGCCGCAGAGCACGATGAGCCGCGCGTCGGTTCGCACGGCCTCGCGGGCGAGCTTGAGCGAGTCGCCCAGCCGGTCGGCGACCTCCTGCACCTCGCGCACCTGGTAGTTGTGCGCGAGCACGATCGCCCCGCGCTCGGCCTTGAGCCGCCGCACCTCCGACTGGAGCTCCTCGCGGGAGAGCCCGGCGAACTCGCCGAGTCTGCCATCACCCATGCGCGTCTCCCCACCTGAGAGCCTTCTCGATCGCCTCCGTGAGCAGCGCCCGCCCGCGGGTCACCTCGAGCTCGATCCCGAGCGCGATCAGGCGCGCGGGCGGCGACCAGCCGGACAGCCGCACGGCGTCCTTCTCGGTCGTGACGATGACGCCGGCCCCGATCTCTCGCGCGCGCTCGGCCACGGCCGCAAGGTCCGAGCTCCGGTACGCGTGGTGATCCGGGTAGACCATCTCGCCGACGACCGACAGCCCCGCGTCGCGCGCCGTCGCCGCGAACCCCTCCGGGTCCGCGATGCCGCAGAGCGCCAGCGCCGGCGTGCCGCGCAGCTCGCCGGCGGCGACGGTCGCGCCGCTCCGCACGTCCCAGAGCTCCGACGGCGCCATCCGCGTCTCGACGATCGGAGCGCGCGGAGCGAGCGGACCGAGCGTCCGGGCCACGAGCCCCGCCCCGCCGCGCGCCCTGTCACAGCGCGTCGCGACGATGAGGTCGGCCCGACCGATCCCCAGCGGATGCTCCCTGAGCGCCCCGGCGGGAAGCGCGTGCCCGTTGCCGAGCGGGAAGCCCGCGTCCACGGCGACGATGTCGAGGTCCCTGGCGAGCGCCGTGTGCTGGAAGCCGTCGTCGAGGAGTATAGCATCGGCGCCCCAGTCCGCCACCGCCGCGCGGGCAGCGTCCGCCCGCCGCGCGGCCACCAGCACCGGGACTCCCTTCGTCAGCAAGGCGATGAGGTACGGCTCGTCGCCCGCCTCCGTCCACGGGACGATCGGACCGTCTCCGCGCGAGACGACGAGGACGCCCCGCGAGCGCCGGCCGTGCCCGCGGCTGACCACCGCGACGCGCCGCCCGCCGTCGGCGAGAAGCCTCGCGATGTGGACGACGAGCGGGGTCTTCCCCGTGCCTCCGACGACGAGGTTGCCCACCGAGATGACGGGCACTCCCGCGCGCGCGGGCCGCGCCGACCGCACCCAGAGTGAGACCGCGGAGCCCATCCCGTAGAGCACGGAGAGCACCACGAGACAGCCTTCGAGAGCCGCCCCGACGCCGCTCGGCCTGACCCGCCCCCGCGCAACGGCGCTCCACCACTCGCGCGCGCCCATGAGCCGGTCGCTCCCGTTCACTGACCACCTCCGGTCGGCCCTCCGACGCGTGACCCGAGCAGGCCGGCGCTCCGGAGGAGCTCCACCGTCCGGTCGAGCGCTCCCCCGCCGGACGAAACGACCGAGATCGCGGCATTGGACGCGGCGTCTCTGAACGGTCGGTCGTTGAGGAAGCGCGCGAGCGCGGACGAGAGCTGCGCGGCGCTCCTGACGACAACGGCCGCCCCGGCCTCGGAGAGGGCGCCGGCGCTGTCGCGGCAGCCGGCGACGTGGTGCCCGATGACGACGGGAACGCCGAGCGCGGCCGGCTCCAGCGGGTTGTGACCTCCGTAGGAGGGAGCGAGCGTCCCCCCCACGAACGCCGCCGCACCGATGCCATAGGCCTCGGCAAGCTCGCCTGTCGTGTCGAGCACGACCACCCGCGCGGCGCCCTCGGGGCCATCCATCCGGGATCGCAGGCGAACGGCCAGCCCGTTCCTCTCGAGTTCCCGAGCCACCGCGCCGACGCGCTCAAGATGGCGTGGCGCCACGAGAAGGACGGCGTCGGGGCTCGCTCGCGCGACCTCCGCGGCCGCCCGCGCGACGGCGCGCTCCTCGCGCGGCCGCACGCTGCCGAAGACGATCACCGGGCCCTCGGGGAGCCCGAGCGAGCGGCGCACGCGCTCGCGGTCGCCCTCGCTGAGGGGCGCGGCGTCGCGTTCGAACTTCGTGTTTCCGGTGACGGCCGCGCGGTCGGGCCTCACGCCGAGGGCGCGGAACCGGTCCGCGTCTCGCCCGGTCTGGCACGCGGCCAGCGCGAGCAGCGCGGCGGGCTTCTTGAGCGGCGACCACGCGCTTGCGGAGCGCCGCGCGCTGCGATCGGAGATCCTGCCGTTGACGACGCCGACCGCCACGCCCTCGGCGACCGCCTCGACGATGAGGTTCGGCCAGAGCTCCGTCTCAACGAGCAGGATGGCGCGCGGGCGCGCTCTGCGGAGCGCGCGCCTCACCGCGCCCACGGTGTCGAGCGGCGCGTACGACGCGAGAACGCCGAGGGGCTCCAGCCTCGCGGCCGCCCTGCGACCGCCCCGCGTGACCGTGGTGAGCAGCACGCGCTCTTCGCTCCTTCGAAGCTCCCGCACGAGAGGCTCGGCCGCCGCGACCTCTCCCACCGACGCCGCGTGCACCCACAGACACCCGGCCGCCGCTGTCGGGACTCCGCCCAGCCGCTCCCGCCTCTCCGTCGGCGGCACGCCGATACACCGCAGGACGGGCGCGGCGGCCCACCCGACGGCGGACGACGCGAGCCGGTAAGCGCGATATGCCGCCGAAGAAGCGGCCGAAGCGCGGACCGACCGCGCGCCCGAAGCGGGCGTTCCCGAAGCGCGGACGCGCGGCCCTCGGCGCGCGGCCTCGGCCTCGGCCGAGGCGCGCGCCAGGGCCGCCTCGAGGGCCGCCGCGCCCGCTTCCGCCGGCGCGTCGGGATCGAACGCGAGGGGCTCCCCATACGCGACCACCACGCGGGAGAACGGAAGCGGCACCAGGAACCTGTCCCAGCTCCCCAGGCGCAGCGCCCGGCTCGCCGCGACCCCCACCGGCACGACCGGCGCGCCGCTCCGCGCGGCCACGTAGACCGCCCCGGCCTGCGCTCTGCGCGCCGGGCCTCGCGGACCGTCGGGGGTGACGGCGACATCATGACCGGCCCGGACCGCCCGGACGAGCATCTGGATCCCTCGCGCGCCGCCGCGGCTCGTCGAGCCCCGCACGACGCGGTACCCGAGGCCCGCCATGACGCGCGCGCTGAGCTCGCCGTCACGGTGCCACGACGAGAGGACGCAGACGCCGCGCCCGCGGTTGGCGTGCTCGAGCGGCAGCAGCGTCCCATGCCAGAACGCGAAGACCAGCGAGCCCGCCGCCCTCCGCGCCGCCGGCACGCGCTCGACGCCGAGCGTTGTCATGCGCCACGTGGACCCGAGCGCGCGGATCGCAAGCGGACCGACGAGACCTCCCACCCCGACCAGGAGCCGGTCGACGACCGAGAGCCGTCTGCGGTCGGATGCCACGTGGCGACCTCCGCGCTTCCAGCGGTTCCCGACGCTCAGACCCCCCGCAGCATCTCGAGCGCCATCCGCGCCACCCTGTCGCTCGCCCCCGGCGTCCCGAGCCGCGACCGCACGCCGAGCAGACGCTCCGAGACGCGTCCGGCCAGAGCGTCGTCCGTGAGGAACGGACGGACGGCCTCGGCGAGGCGGCGGGGCGTCACCTGCCCCTGAACGAGCTCGGGCACGATCTCCTCGCCCGCAACGAGGTTCACGAGGCCGATGTGCCTCGTCCTCACGAGCGAGCGCGCGATCGCGTAGGACAGCGGCGCCATGCGGTACGCGATGACCATCGGCGCGCCTGCGCACGCGGCCTCGAGCGTCGCCGTCCCGGACGACACGAGGAGCGCGTCGGCGCGCCGCATGAGGTCGTACGCGCGCTCGGGGTCCGCCACGTCCACGCGGAGCCCGGACGCCTTCACCATCGCCTCGACCCTCTCCGCGTCGACGCCGGGAGCGCGCCCCAACGCGAGCGACAGCCCCGGCGCCTCGCGCGCGAGGATCTCCGCCGCGCCCAGCATCGCCGGCAGGTGCCGCTCGATCTCCTGCCTCCTGCTTCCCGGAAGAAGCCCCAGAAGACGCGGCGAGCCAGGGGACCGCGGAGCGCGACGGGGAGCGCACAGACCCGGCTCCTCGAGAAGAGGATGCCCCACGAACTCGACCTCGACGCCGCGGCGGCGGTAGAACTCGCGTTCGAACTCGAAGACGACCGCCATGCGGTCCACGCGCTCGGCGATCTGCCGCACGCGCCCTTCGCCCCATGCCCACACCTGCGGGCTCACGTAGTAGAGCACGCGCACGCCGGCGTCGCGAAGTCGCCCCGCGAGCCTCAGATTGAAACCGGGATAGTCGATGAGAACGGCGAGAGGCGTGGACCTGTCGGCGGCCGCGCGGACGAGGTCGCCCATGGCCGCCGCGAAGCGCGGGACGTGCCTGATCACCTCGACGAACCCCACGACGGCGAAGTCGCGCGCGTCGTGGACGATCTCCATTCCGGCCTCGGCCAGGCGAGTTCCCCCGACGCCGTAGACGGACACCGCCGGGGCGAGCTCTCTGAGCCTCCGCACGACCTTCGCGCCGTGCAGGTCCGCCGACGCCTCCGCGGCGACGAGAAGGACCGAGGCACCCTGTCTCATCATCGCAGAACCCCGCCCGCTCAGGCCGGGCGGCACGCGGCGCCCGCCTCGGGTGCCCCGGCCTCGCGGCCTGGATGAGAGCCGATCTGCCGCAGGATCTCGAACGCCACCTCGAGAGCCCTCAGGCCGTCCTCGCCGTCCACCTCGGGCCGCCGCCCGCCGCTCACGGCGTCCGCGAACGACCGAAGCTCGAGCGCGAGGGGCTCGCTCTGGTCCAGAGGGAGCTCCCGATAGTCCACGATGTCCGCAAGTCCCCCCGGGACCTCGCCGCGCGCGATCGCGAGGAGCGTCTCGCGGGGAACGTCCTTTCTGCGGAACACCTGGGCCATGGGGCGCGAGCAGTCGACCGAGACGTAGGCGTCGCGCTGGAAGAACCGGATCTTCCTGACCTTGTCCCTGGACACCCGGCTTGCGGTCACGTTGGCGACGCACCCGTCGGCGAACGTGAGCCTCGCGTTGGCGATGTCCACGCTGGGCGACAGCACCGGCACGCCCACGGCCTCGATCCTCGAGACGTCCGAGCGCACCGTCGCGAGGACGAGATCGATGTCGTGGATCATGAGGTCGAGCACCACCGCGACGTCGGTGCCGCGCGGCGCGAAGACGCCGAGCCTGTGCGCCTCGATGAACCTCGGGGCCGAGAGGACGGTCAGAGCGGCGCGGATCGCGGGGTTGAAGCGCTCCACGTGCCCCACCTGAACGAGGCGTCCCCTCGCGCGGGCGAGCGCGACGAGGTCGCGCGCCTCCTCGGGCGTCGAGGCGATCGGTTTCTCGATGAGCACGTGAACGCCGGCGTCGAGACACCGGCTCGCCACCGCGTGGTGCGCGCTCGTGGGGACCGCGACGACCGCCGCGTCCACGGCGCCGACGAGACCGTCCAGGTCGGGGAACACCCTCGTTCCGTGCAGGGACGCGATGGACTCGGCGCGCGCGCCGTCGGTGTCGTGGACCCCGACGAGCTCGCATCCTCCGAGGCCGGACAGCACGCGGGCGTGGTGCCTGCCGAGGTGCCCCACCCCTATGACGGCGACCTTGAGCACGGCGCGCCCTCCACGCGGAACATGCTCGGGGACGGAGCGGAGGCAGGGCCGCGCCGCGAGACGAGCGGGCGCGGGCGACGAGGCCTACTTCACGATGCCCCTCGAGGACCGCGCGATGAAGCCCAGGATGCGCTCCACCTCGGGCGCCGGGGGAAGCTCCTCGCGGATGCGGGCGACCGCCTGCGAGGTGTTGAGCCCCGAGAGATACAGGAGCCGGTAGACCCGACGGATCCGCGCCCTCGCCTCGGCGGAGAAGCCGTGGCGCTGAAGCCCGATCGTGTTGACGTCCACCGGCCGCATGGGCACGCCGGCGACCTTGAAGTACGGCGGGACGTCCTTCGAGACGCGCGAGAGCCCGCCGACGAAGCTGTACGCGCCGATCTGCACGAACTGGTGGACCGGCGTCATGCCGCCCACGATCGCGTGCTCCTCGATGACGACGTGCCCTCCGAGGTTCACGCTGTTCGCGATGACGACGGAGTCGCCGATGACGCAGTTGTGCGCGATGTGGGCGTAGGCCATGACGAGCACGTTGGCGCCGACGAGCGTCGCCGATCCCTCGCCGGTCGCGCGGTGGACCGTCGCGTACTCCCTGATGCTCGTGCCCGCGCCGACCGTGAGAAACGTCCTCTCCCCGCGGTACTTGAGGTCCTGCGGGTCGGTGCCGAGCACGGCGCCGTGCCCGACGGTGCACCCGTCCCCGATCGTCGTGTCGCGCTCGATGAGCGCCGAGGACTCGATGCGCGAACCGCGCCCGACGGTCACGCCCGGCCCGACCACCGCGAACGGCCCCACGGTCACGCCGTCCCCGAGCTGCGCCCCGGGGTCCACGACGGCCCTCTCGTCGACCGACGTCTTCACCTATCTCCGCTCCCTGTCGACGACCTGCGACCAGAGCTCGCCGTCCACCGCGAGCTCGCCGCGCACGTAGGCGGCGCCCCGCATCTTGCACGTCCCGCGCCTGAGGCGCACGAGCTCGAGCTCGAACCGCACGGTGTCGCCCGGCCTGACCGGCCGGCGGAACCGCGCGTTGTCGATGCCCATGAAGTACACGAGCTTGCGCTCGCGGTCCGGCACCCTCGAGAGCAGCAGGAACCCGCCGACCTGGCCCATCGCCTCGATGAGGAGAACGCCCGGCACGATCGGGTGGCCCGGGAAGTGCCCCATGAAGAACCACTCGTCGGCGGTGAAGTTCTTGATCCCCACGACGCGGCGGTCGTCGAGCTCGAGGATCCTGTCCACGAGAAGGAACGGATAGCGGTGCGGCAGGACCTGCTCGATGTCGTCGATGTCCCATCTCGACGTCTCGCGGTACCGCGCCTTCCCCTGGTGGATCGAGTCGCAGATCCGCTCGACGAAGCGCACGTTGGACGCGTGCCCCGACTTCGAGGCGTAGATGTGCCCGACGAGCGGCATGCCCACGAGCGCGAGGTCCCCCAGGAGATCGAGGACCTTGTGCCGGACGAACTCGTCGCGGAACCTGAGCTTGTCCTTGTTGACGATCCCCTCGCTGCCGACGACGATCGCGTTCTCGAGGCTCCCGCCGCGGATGAGCCCGATCCTCTTGAGCCCCTCGAGATCCTCCTGGAGCGCGAACGTCCTGGCCGACGCGATCTCCTTGCGGAAGGTCTCCTCGTCGATCTCGAAGCTCGCGTACTGCGCGCCGATCGTCGGGTTCGGGTAGTCGATCGTGAAGCTGACGCGGAAGCCGTTGTGCGGGGCGGCGAAGAGCGACACGCCGCCGTCGCTGTAGCTCACGGGTTCCACGATCTCGAGGTGCTGCAGCGGCGCGTCCTGCTCGACGATGCCGGCCTTCGTGATGATGTCCACGAAGGGCCTGCAGCTCCCGTCGGTCGGCTCCGCCGGCTCGTCGGACGTGAGCTCGACGACGACGTTGTCGATGCCCAGGCCGAGAAGCGCGGCCAGGACGTGCTCGACGGTGCACACCTGCACGCCGCCCGACGAGAGCGTCGTGCGCCGCGGCGTTTCGCCTCGCATCATGACGTTGCGGATCGATGCCTGGATGGGCGGCGCGGAAGGCACGTCCGAGCGGACGAAGACGATGCCGGAGCCCGGGGGCGCGGGCTTGAAGGTGACGGTGGAGTCCCGTCCGGTGTGCAGGCCGACGCCATGGTACGAGCAGGGGCCGCGGAGCGTCCGCTGGCACGTCCTCAGCACTTCCCCTCCTTCTCCGAAGCGGCGAGCCGCCGCTCGACCTCCCGCACCCTCCTGAGGAGGTCCGGCAGCGCCTGGATGCAGGCGTTCAACCGCTTGGACAGCGCGTGCCTGCGCGCCGGATACCCCGACACCCGCTCCCCGGGCGGCACGGACTTCGTGACGCCCGCCTGCGCGCCGACCACGGCCCCGTCCCCGATGGTCAGGTGGCCGGCGATGCCCGCCTGCCCCGCCAGCACGACGTGGTCGCCGATCTCGGCGCTCCCGCAGATGCCGACCTGCGCCACGATGATCGAACCTTCGCCGATGACGACGTTGTGGGCGATCTGCACCAGGTTGTCGATCTTCGTGCCGCGCCCGACGCGCGTGGTCCCCAGGGTCGCGCGGGCGATGCAGACGTTCGCCCCGACCTCCACGTCGTCCTCGATGACGACGTTGCCAACCTGCGGGACCTTGACCTGCTCGCCGCCCTCGCGCGCGAAGCCGAAGCCGTCGCAGCCGATGACGGACCCGGCGTGCACGATCACGCGGTCGCCGATGACGCTCGGGGACTTCACCGTCACGTTGGGGTAAATCACGCAGTCGCGCCCGATCACGGCCCCCGGCGCGATGTAGGCGCCCCCGTGGACCACCGTGCCCTCGCCGATCCGCGCGCCGTCCATCACGATGGCGTGCGGCCCCACGGCGACGCCGTGCCCGAGCATCGCGCCGGGCGCCACGTGCGCCGCCGGATGCGCGCCGACCGGCGGCCGGAACTCCTCCCCCGTGAAGAGCCTCACGGCCCGCGCGAAGGAGGCGTAGGCGTTCCCTGTCACGAGGCGGGCCGCCGGCCCGCCCGCCGCCATCCCCTCACACGAGGCGTCGACGATGACCGCCGACGCTCGCGTCGTCTCGAGATACCTGGCGTACTTCGGATTGGAGAGGAACGTGAGATGCCCGGGCTGGGCCTCCCTGATCCCGGAGACGCCGGTGAGCTCGACCGAGCCGTCGCCGACGACCGTCCCGCCTATGCGCTTCGCGACCTCGTCGAGGGTCCAGTTCATCAGGTTCCGGTGAGGGCGGTCCCGCTACTCCGCCCCGCTGTTGAGCCTGTCCAGGACCTGCTGCGTGAGATCGGTCGACGGGGCCGCGTACACGATCCCCATCTGCGAGGCGTCGAAGATCATCACGTAGCCGCCGCTCTCGCCGATGTCGTCGATGATGGCCGTCGCCTTGTCGAAGACCGGCTGCCAGAGCTCCGCCTCGCGCCTCGCGACGAGCCCGCCCACGCCCCAGACCTCGTTGAGGTAGCGCTCGAACGCGGCCTGCTTGTCCCGGATCGCCTGTTCCTTCGCCCGCGCGGCATCGTCGGAGAGAAGCAGCCGCTGACTCTGGAGCTCCGACACGAGAGCGTCGATCTCCTTCTCCATCTCGCGGGCCTTGGCCCTCCAGTCGGACACGCTCGCCTCGAGCTGGGAGTCGACGTCCTTCGCGCCCATGTACCCCAGCCGGATCTGCTCCGAGTTGACGTAGCCGAACTTGTCCGCCGCGCCCGCCGTCGCGGCCAGCGCCGCCACGGCGAGGACCGCCAGGACCACCACGACTCGCATCCTCATCTCTCCCTCCGCGAGAGCGCCGCTTCCCGTCCGCCGCGTCCGCTGCGCTAGTACTCCATCCCGAACTGGAAGTGCACGATCCAGTCCCCGCCCTTGATCTCGTCGAGGCCGTAGCCCATGTCAACGCCGATGCCGCCGAGCATGGGCAGGTCCACGCGGACGCCCGCGCCCACTCCCCAGTAGAGCCCGGCCCCCGGCGCCGTCTCCTCGACGCTCTTCCACGTGTTGCCGCCGTCGATGAAGAGAACGCCCCGGATGGGAAGGTCGCTCGTCTCCTTGGTCAGAGGGAACTTGAGCTCCAACGAGCCGATGAGCATCGTGCGCCCGCCGTAGAGGGTCTCACCGACCGGGAGGATCGAGAGGTCCCGATACCCACGGATGCCGTCAGCCCCCACGCCGCCAAGCTCGAACTTCGTGTCGTCCGGGACCGTGCCGGGATCGCCGTAGCCCGTCACGATGCCGGCCCGGCCTCGCACCATGAGGGTCGTCCCCCAGAAGGCCGGGACGTGCGTCCGCGAGTCCACCACGTACCGCTGGTAGTCCACGTCGCCGCCGAAGGCGCCCCCGAAGAGGTCCGCCCGCAGGCGCGTGTGGCTTCCCAATCTCGGATGGAACCGCCGGTCGGTCGTGCGGCGGACCAGCGTCGTGGAGAGCCCGCTCCGCCACTGCCACTTCGGGACCCAGCGCTCGTACTTCCGCGAGCTCGTGCCGATCACGACGCCGCTCGTATCGCTCACGTCCGTGGTGACGTCGACGTACTCGGCCTGGCGGACCTGCTCCAGCGTGTACGTCACGTAGAGCATCGTGCTCCGCGATCCCATGAACGGCCAGCCCAGCCTCACGTCGCCGCCGCGGCGCTCGCGCTTCACGACGTAGTAGCGGACGCCGTCGTCGTCGCCGTCGAGGATGTCCTGCAGCTCCTCCGGGCTGACGACGTCGGCGAAGTACTTCTCGTAGAAGCTGTCGCTGAACCCGCTGTAGGCCCGCTTGTCGTCCCGATCGTAGAGGTCGAAGCCCACGGTGAGGTCGCGGTCACGGAACCAGGGCTCCGTGAACCCCAGCACGATCTCGTTGGTCTTCTTCCCGAACTCCCACTTGAGGTTGAGGAACTGCCCGTTGCCGAACAGGTTGCCCTCGGTGAGCTCGAGAAACCCGGTGACGCCCTTCTGACTGGTGGAGATGCCGACGCCGGCCCGACCCGTCTGCCGCTCGGCGACGTTGAACGTGAGGTCCACATCCCCCGGGGTCCTGCTGTCGGAGAAGTGAACGCTCAGGTAGCGGTCGTCGAAGAAGCCGAGGTTCGCGATCCTGCGCTGGCTGGCGATGATGTCGGACGTGTGGTAGAGGTCACCGGGCTTGACGGTGAGCTCACGGCGGATGATCTTCTCCTTGGTGCGCGTGTTGCCGGTGATGTGGATCTGCCCGATGTGCGCAGGCTCGTTCTCCCGGACCGCGAAGCGGAGCCTGAGCGTCCCCTCCGATTCGGCCTCCTCGGTCGTGTCGATGCGCGCCCGGATGTACCCGCGCTCCCCGTACCAGCTCCTCACCGCTCCGACCGTTTCGGCCACGGACTTGGGGTCGTACACCGCGCCGACCTTCACGGTCGACAACCCGTCGAGTTCCGGGGCTGCGAAGTCCGACGCCCCGGTCCACTCCACCGCGGAGACCCTGTACTGCGCGCCCTCGTCCACGCGCACGGTCACCGTGACGCGCCGCCCCGTGCTGTCGTGGCTCGTGTCGTAGCCGGCCACCTTCGCGTCGATGTGCCCGGCCGCCCGGTAGCGGGCGACGATCTCGCGAAGGTCCTGCTCGAGGACCGCCGTGTCAAGGAAGGCGTCGGTGCGCCACCAGCGGTCCTCCTTCGTCTTCATGACCTTCTTGAGCTCGCCGGCCGACAGGGAGTCGTTCCCCTCGAACACGATCTCCTTGACCGTGATGCGCTGCCCCTCGCTGATCGTGAACACGACTCTGACCGTGCTGTCCGACGTCGGGACCGACTTCGCCTCGACGGCGCCGGCGCCGAAGCCGCGGCGCTCGAGGAGCCCGCGCACGGCCACCTTCGAGTCCTCGAGCCGGCTCTCGTCGAAGGGAGAGCCGGCCTTCAGCACGATCACGGCGCGGAGGTCGGAGTCCGACACCTTGTCGTTGCCCAGCACCACGACCTCGGAGATCCTCGGCCGCTCCTCAACGATCACGAAGACCCTGAGCGTCCCGTCATCGAGCCGCTCGCCCTCGAGGACGATGTCCGAGAAGTC
The DNA here is from genome assembly GCA_016867725.1 of Candidatus Effluviviaceae Genus I sp. Lineage (NCBI taxonomy): Bacteria > Candidatus Effluviviacota > Candidatus Effluviviaceae > Candidatus Effluviviaceae Genus I sp. Next base: position 62,122 of record VGIX01000004.1, on the reverse strand, counting down.
CCCGAGCGCGTAGAGGCGGCGGATGCCCTCGCGGACGGCCTGGGCCGTAGGCTCCTCGCCGATCCTGAGCCCGAGCGTCAGGAGGATCCTGTCGCGGCTGACGAGGCGATTGCCCTCGACGGCGATGCTGCTGACGACCTGCGCGGCGGACGGAAGCGCAGACACCAGCGTGAGGAAGAGAACGACAGCAAGAAGCACGCGCGAGCGGAGCGACATGGTTCGACACCTCCGTGCCCGAGTCAACCGGGCATGCTAGCACAGCACCTCCATGCTGTAAACCGGAATCCTGGAGCGCTCGCGCGCCGCCGGTGGGGCGGTCAGAACTCGAAGCGGTTCTCGATGGAGATGCCCCTGTCCCACGCGGACAGCCGGGGGTCGTAGACGACGCGCAGGGAGAGGGACGTGTGCGGAGACACCTCGTATTCAACGCCGAGCTCGTGGCGAAGACCGAGGCGCTGGTATCCGATGTCCTGCTCGAAGGCCTCCGCCCGACCGACGTACGACAGCAACCAGTCACGCGAGACGTACTTCCCCAGCGTGACGCGCGTGTCCGCAAGGAACGGCAGGTACTCGCCGCGACCCTCGTGGGCGCGCCACTCGTCGAGGTGAGACAGGAAGTGCCCGACGAACTCGACCTCGATCCTCACGAGGTCGAGACGCAGGTTCCTGCGCACGCGGGCCTCGATCGGCGAGAGGAGCGGCCGCACGAGCTGGCCGCCGATCTGGCTGCCCACGACGTCGAGCGCCTGCTTCCTCTCCAGCGAAGCCTGCTCCTCGCCGGCGAGGAAGTCGAACCCGATGCCGTACTGCAGCCTCGAAAGGACCTTCTCCCGCGTGTCGTCCTCTGGAGCGTCCGACCTGAGCACGAGCGAGCTCTCGTCGAGCGTCACGCCGGCGCCGGTCAGCATGAGGTCCCCCTCGGCGGAGTCCATGCTGAGCGTGATCCTCGTTCCGTCCTCGACGCGCGTCAAGGCCTCGACGGTGAACCGCGGCGGCTCGCAGAACGCGGGGAACTCCACGACAGCCTTCTGGACGTCGAACTCGGCGCCGGCGAATCCTACGGTCCCGCGCCTCGCGGCCACGCGACCCGCCACGCACAGGGTGTGCTGCGAGGGCACGCCGACGAGGTCCAGGCTGCCCCCGCGCTCCACGTGCAGCGTCGCGTCGGCGCGCCGATACCACAGGTTCCTCCCGGCGATGATCCGCACGTCCCACTCGGCGTCCGAGAGGAAGTCGCCGCCGACGCCGATCCCTCCTTCGAGGAACGGGTAGGTGAAGGTCATGTCGGACAGCTCGATCTCCCCCCGGAGGACGGGCTGATCGGAAGGCCCGGCGATGAGGAACGCGGGGGCGCCGTCCCGGCCGCGGGCCGCGGCGTGGCCCACGTGTCCGGGTTGCATGAGGCCGGGGACCCGCAGCTTGATGCCGGCCGGGTCGGTGAAGAGGGCCAGAGCGCCGAGGTCGATCCCGGCGGCCTCGAGGGCCGGGAGCTCCTCTCCGCCGGGGGACGCTCCCCGCACGCTCTCGAGGCGCACGGCCCTGCCCTCCACGCGCCCGCCGGCCGCCCCCGACGTCACCTCTCCGTCCACGACGGCGACGGAGACGGCGAGGTCCGTGATCTCGTCGAAGAGCGCCCGCGGCCTGGCGCTCCTGGCCCTCGCCTCGAGCTCGCCGTGCGCCACCGACACGCCGTCGCGGTTCCCCACGAGGTGGAGGTTCAGCGTGCCCTCCCCTCTGGCGACATCGGCCAGCTGGACCACTTCCATGAGGAGCGCGAGAGGGTCACCGCCGACCTCGACGGTGAGGGAGGCTTCCGCCTCGCCGCCCGGCAACAGCGCCTCGTACGGGACGAGGCCTGTCGCGCTCAGACGGTAGCGCCCCGAGCGCTCGAGCGCGAGCGGCTCAACACGCGCAGCGCCCTCCGCGCCGGTCACCCTCGCCGCGAGACGGTCGAACGGGATCCCGAGGAACTCCCCGCGGGAGGACTCCACGAGCGCGTCGAAGCTCGGCCTGCCCCGCGTGCCGCCGATGCCGGCGGTCACGTCGAAGCGCGTCTCGTCGCTCCCGCCGAGCAGCCGCCCGGGGAGGTCCCTCCCGCGCACGGACACGGAGACCTCGCCCTCGCGGTCGAGGCTCACCTCCCCCGACGCGGTGAGCGCGGGAGTGCCGCCGTCGAGGAGCTCCGCGGCGCGCAGCGCGACGCGCTTCCCCGCGACGGAGGCCGAGAGCGTCGCGCCCAGGCCGCCGACGCCTCCGATCCGCACGCCGTCGGCCGCAGCCTCGATCTCGGCGCGCGGCTCGTCCACGGTCCCGCCGAGCGTCGCCGACAGCGACAGAGCGCCGTCGACCCCGCCCAGCGCGGGCTTCGCGACCGCCGCCCGCAGGATGTCCGCAAGGGCCGCCTGCGACACGACGACCTCTCCTTCGATCCCGCGGGCGCCCCTGAGGCCGATGCGGGCGTGGGCCGTCACGGCATTCGCCAGGACGAGGTTCGCGATGTCCAGCGCCTCGCGATCGAGGGCGACGTCGGCGGAGAGCGGGACCGCAACGCCGCGGAGCGTCGCGTCCTCGGACCGGCACGATGCGGCCATGCGCCTCGCGCCCGGGCCGCCCGAGAGCGTCCCGGAGAGCGCGAAGAAGCCGGTGAGGTCGCCGCCCAGCGCGCCGAGCCCCCCGCGGAACGTCAGGCCGTCGAGCGGCCCGCGAAGCGACAGGCTTCCGTCGAGGATGGTCGGAGCGAGGGGAACGCCGCGCGGCACAAGCGTCGAGTCGGCGGCGAACCCCGACAGGGTCGCATGGACGTCGAGCGCGGGACGCGTCGTGAGGTCCGTCACCGAGCCGACGACGGCGTAGGTGCCCGCGTCGGACCTGAGATCGACCGTAAGCGAGTCGCCGTCGAAGACGACGTCGCCGCGACCGGAGCGGAGCTGGACGCCCGCGACGGCCAGCGCCCGCCACGCGACCTCGGCGGACGCGCTGGGGCGCTCCGTGGTCCCGGCGATGCGAAGCGACCCCAGCGAGACGCGGCCCCCGACGGACGGGTCCGCGTCGCGCCAGAGCGCGGAGAGGTCAAGGTCGGTCGCCTCGCCGGACACATCCAGCGTCCACGGCGTGGACCCGTCGCGCCGGCCGGCGCTCCCCGCCACGGAGAAGCGCCCTCCCGCGGCCTCGCCGGTCAACCGGTCGACCTCGACGCGGCCGTCACCCAGCCGCCCCGAACCGGCGCACCCGGAAAGCGAGACCGGGCCGAGCGTGAGGTCGGCGCGGGACACGGAGAGATCGAGCACCGGCGCGCCGAACGCGCCGGTGAGAGCGGCGACGAGGTCGGCGGTGCCCTCGGGGACGGCGACGTCGTCGCCCCCGTGCTCGCCGCGCGCGAGCCGCCACGCCGCGTCGAGCGGAAGGCCGCTCGCCGTCACGCGGAGCCCGTCGAACTCGCGTCGCGCCAGAGAGACGGCCCCGTCGGCCTCGAGGTCGCTCGACCTCCACGCGCCCGTCGCTTCCGTCACCGAGAGGACGTCGCCGTCGAGCGACCCGCGGGCGCTCACGGCCCGGAGCGTCTCGCCTTCGGCGAAGGCCAGGTCGGCGTCGCGGAGTCCGAAGGAGACGTTCCAGTCGGTGGACGCGCCGTCCGTCGTGAGCGCGAGGGTTGCTTCGCCGCGGCCGGACAGCGGGCGTGCCCGGACGCGCGGAAGCGTCACGAGTCCGTCCGACGACAGGTCGCCGTCGGCCACGCTCGCCGTGACGGACAGGGACCGCGAGAGGCGGTCCCACGCGAACGCCCCCGTGAGATTGCCGCGCGCCCCCAGACAGCTTCCGGAGACCTCGCCGGCCACGCGCCCGTCGCGTCCCCGCGCCGCCACGAGGTCCAGCGAGTGCGCGCCGAGGGACCAACCGGCGGTGTCGATGAACGTGATGGATGCATCGGAAACGCTCACGCGGTCGGGGATGGCATCGAACACGGCGGCGGGCCGAAACCGGGCGCCGGTCCCGGCCTCGTCCGCGGCGCCCAGCGCGATCACGATGCGGGGGCCGCTCACGACCGCGCTCCCGAGGCTCCCGGCCGGGTTGAACCCGGAGGCCACGAGCCTCGGCCAGCTCACGCCGAGCGCGATGCGCGGTATCTCGACGAACCCGCCGCCCTCGAGTTCGACACGGACGTCGGCGGCGCGCACCGACGCGAGACCGACCTCGAGCTCGCCGATGGAGAGCCGCCCCTTCGCGTCCGGCATGAGCCGCTCGGCGACGGCGCGGCGGAAGGCGGGATGGCGCGACGCGACCCTGAGCCCGACGAAGACGAGGGGCACGACCGCGACGAGCACGAAGGCGAGAAGAAGGACCCAGCGGCGATGGCGCATGCGTGAACTTCCCGCCCGATCGGCGAGGCGGACCGGCTAGGCGGCTGCCTTCACCTTCCTGGAAGCCACCCTGAACGCCAGTTCCTCGCCCTTGCGTTCGATGAGGATCTCGCCGCCTTCGCCGAGATTCCCCTTGAGGATCTCGTCGGACAGCGGGTCCTCGAGATACCGCTGGATGGCGCGACGCAGCGGCCGCGCGCCGAAGGCAGGGTCGAAGCCCTTCTCGATGAGCAGGTCCTTGGCCTCCTCCGAGACGTTGATCGACACCTTGGCGTCCGAGAGCCTCGTCTGCACCTCGCGGACGAGGATGTCCACGATGGCCTTCATCTCGCCGGCGCCGAGGGCCCGGAACACGACCGTTCCGTCCACGCGGTTCAGAAACTCCGGGTTGAACACGTTCTTGAGGGCCTCGGTGACCTTGCCCTTCATCTGCGTGTAGACGTCCTGCGTGCTGTCTTCCTTCTGGAACCCGATGCCGCGGCCCTGGGCGATGTCGCGCGCGCCGACGTTCGACGTCATGATGATCACCGTGTTCCGGAAATCCACGGTGCGCCCGAAGCTGTCGGTGAGCTGGCCGTCCTCGAGCACCTGCAGCAGGATGTTGAACACGTCGGGATGCGCCTTCTCGATCTCGTCGAAGAGCACGACGCAGTACGGGCGGCGGCGCACCTTCTCGGTCAGCTGCCCGCCCTCCTCGTACCCGACGTACCCGGGCGGCGCGCCGACGAGCCTCGACACCGCGAAGCGCTCCATGTACTCGGACATGTCGAGGCGCACGAGGGCGTTCTCGTCCTCGAAGAGGAACCGCGCGAGCGTCCGGGCGAGCTCGGTCTTCCCGACGCCGGTGGGCCCGAGGAAGATGAAGGAGCCGATGGGGCGCTTCGGATCGCGGAGGCCCGCCCGGTTGCGGCGCACCGCCTTCGCGACGGTGGTGAGCGCCTCCTCCTGCCCGACGACGCGCCCGCGCAGATCGTCCTCCATGTGGAGGAGCTTCTCGCCCTCCTCCTGCGCCAGCTTCTTCACGGGGATGCCGGTCATGCTCGCGACGACCTCGGCCACGTCGTCCACGTCCACCTTCGCGCGGTGGTTGTGCTTCGTCTGGACCAGCTCCCGCCGCGCCGACTCGAGCCGCGACTGGTACTCCCGCTCCTTGTCCCGGAGCTCGGCCGCGCGCTCGAACTCCTGCCGCTCGCTCGCGGCCCGCTTCTCGCAGGAGACCTGGTCGAGCTCGCGCTCGAGCTCCTTGATCTCGAAGGGGATCGCGCTCACCTCGAGCCGTGCCCTCGCGCCGGCCTCGTCGATGACGTCGATCGCCTTGTCCGGCAGGAAGCGGTCGGAGATGTACCGGTCGGCGAGCTTCGCCGCGGTGGCGAGCGCCTCGTCCGTGATCTCGACGGAGTGGTGCTCCTCGTAGCGGCACCGGAGACCCTTGAGGATCTCGACCGTCTGATCCACGGTCGGCGGGTCCACGATGATGGGCTGGAAGCGCCGCTCGAGGGCGCCGTCCTTCTCGATGTGCTTGCGGTACTCGTCGAGCGTCGTCGCCCCGATGCACTGGAGCTCGCCGCGCGCGAGCGCCGGCTTCAGCATGTTCGCGGCGTCGATGGCGCCCTCGGCGCCGCCCGCGCCGACGATCGTGTGCAGCTCGTCGATGAAGATGACGACGTTCTCGCACTCGCGGATCTCGTTCATGAGCGTCTTCAGCCGCTCCTCGAACTGGCCGCGGTACTTCGTGCCGGCCACCGTGGAGGACAGGTCGAGCATGACGAGCCGGCGGTCCTTGAGCGTGACGGGAACCTCGTTGCCCACGATCTTCTGCGCGAGCCCCTCGACGATGGCGGTCTTGCCGACGCCGGGCTCGCCGATGAGCACGGGGTTGTTCTTCTTCCGACGCGAGAGCACCTGGAGCACGCGCTCGATCTCGCGCTGCCGACCGATGACCGGGTCCAGCTCGCCCTTCCTGGCGAGCTCGGTGAGGTCGCGACCGAACTGGTCGAGCGTCGGGGTCTCGGCGGACCGCTCCTTCTCGTGCTCGCCGTCCTCGGCCGCCGCGGCGCCGCCCAGGACCTTCATCACCTGGTCGCGCGCCGTGCGGAGGTCCACATCGAGGTCGCGAAGGACCTTCGCCGCCACGCCCTCGCCCTCGCGGACGAGCGCGAGGAGGAGGTGTTCCGTTCCGATGTACTGGTGATGGAGGATCCGCGCCTCCTCCCGGGCCAGCTCGAGCACGGTCTTCGCGCGCGGCGTCCACTGCGTCTCCTTCATGGAGGCGCCGTAGGTCCCGCGGGCGACGTACGACTCGACCATCTCCCGGACGGTGTCGAGGTCGATGGCGAGCTCCCTGAGCACGGTCGCCGCCACGCCCTCGCCCTCGCGGACGATCCCCAGGAGCAGGTGCTCCGTGCCGAGGTAGTCGTGGTGGAGCCTCGCGGCCTCTTCCCGTGCAAAGTAGAGGACGCGTCGCACGCGCGGCGTGAAGTCCCTCTGTCTCTGCATCGCTGGCCTCCATGGACGCGGCGGGAGCGCGCTCGCGCGCGCTAGTGCGCCGACGAAAGCTCCCGCCTCACGATGTCGGCCCGAAGGGCGTTCCGCTCCTCGGCCGACGCGTCCCCCCTCACGTATCTCAGATGCCCCGGCTGCGTGACCACGAGGAGTCGGTTCACGGTGGACAGGGGCACGGTGTCGATCAGTCCCTCGGCGACCCCGAGGCGGAGCGACGACGCCAGCTCCATGACCTCGCCCGCCGTCAGCAGCCGCGCGCTCCGGAGCACGCCGTACGCGCGCCATGCCTCATCGGCGAGGCGCCGGTCGCTCGCGGCGAGCTGCGCGCGCGCCTCCGACTCGAGGTTCGACAGCTGCCCGGCGACGCGCTCCACCGTGTAGGCGATGTCGTCCTCGGTCTGCCCGAGCGTCGTCCGGTTCGAGATCTGGAAGAACGCCCCCTGCGCGGCGCTGCCCTCCCCGTAGAACCCGCGCACCGACAGGCCGAGCTTGCTCACGCTGCCCAGAACCTGCGACACCCGGCCGCTCCGCACGAGCGCGATGAAGTGCGCGAGCACGGAGACGCGCATCCCTGTGCCCACGTTCGTCGGGCATGCTGTGAGATACCCCCAGTCGCTCAAGAAAGCGTAATGCAAGTTCCGGTCCAGTTCGGACTCGATCTTGCCGGCCAGGCGCCAGGCGTCGAGGGGCTGGAGACCCGAGCGGATGCACTGGAGCCGGATGTGGTCCTCCTCGTTCACCATGACGCTCACGATCTCGCGCTCGCCGACGACGACGGCGCCGCCCGGGCCGCCGCACGCGAGCTCGGGGCTCGCGAGGTGGCGCTCCACGAGGATCTGCCGCTGGGGCTCGTCGGCGTCTTCCACGCGGACGACGAGGGCGTTGCGGAGGTAGTTGCTCCTGAGCGCCGCCTCGAGCGCGCGGTCGCGGACGCGCTCGAGGTCCGCGCGCCCCGCGCGACCAGGGAACCGCTCGCCCTCGATGTTCCGGGCGAGCCGCACGCGCGTGGAGAGGATCACGTCCGAGCGCGCCCCGGAGCCGTCCAGCCAGGCCGCCGGCTCACGCATCATCGCGTCGAACGACCACGTCACGACCGTTCCCTCCCGGCGCGCAGGCTCTCCTCCTTCTGCCTGATGAGGTCCCGGAGCGACGCCGCGCGCTCGTACTCCTCGCGCTTCACGGCGCGCTCGAGCTCGGCGCGCAGCCTCAGGACCTCCCGCCTCGGCCCCTCGAGCGACTCGAGCGATCCCGGGACGCGGCCCGCGTGCTCCGTGCTGCCGTGGATCCTCCGCACGAGGGACGCAAGCTCGTCGTGGAACGCGGCGTAGCACGCCGGGCATCCGAGCCTCCCCCGCTTCCGGAACTCCGCGAGGGAGAGCCCGCACCCGTCGCATGTCGGCCCCGGCTCCGCCGCGCCCTCGCGGCCCGCCTCCTCGAGAAGGCCCATGAGGATGTTGACGAGCGGCCCCGACAGCGACGAGAGCGACGCGCTCACGCCGCGCCTGGCGGCGCACTCCTCGCACAGGTTCCACGCGGTCGCCTTGCCGTCGGCGAACTCGGTGTAGGTGACCACCGCCTGCCTGTTCCCGCAGTCCGTGCAGATCACGCGCCGCCCCTCGGGAGCTCCACCGCCCGCCCGCCGCGCAGCGTGATGACGCGGTCCGCGCGGTGGAACAGCTCCTCGTTGTGGGTCACGATGGCGAACGTCTGTCCGGTGGAGTCCCGGAGCTCCCACAGAAGATCGTGGAGTTCCGTGCCGGACGCCCGGTCCAGGTTCCCGGACGGCTCGTCCGCGAGGACGACGTGCGGGCCCGTCGCGAGCGCCCTGGCCACGGCCACGCGCTGCTCCTCGCCTCCCGACAGCTCGCCCGGCCTGTGGTCCACCCGCTCGGAGAGGCGAACGCGGGCGAGGAGCGCGGACGCCCGCGCCGCAGCATCCGCGCGCGTCATCCCTGCGATGAGGCAGGGCATCATGACGTTCTCGAGCGCGGTGAGCTCCTTGAGCAGGTGGTGGAACTGGAACACGAAGCCCACGGTCCGGTTCCTGAACGCGGCGCGCTCGGTCTCCGAGAGCGCGAACGCGTCGGTCGAGTCGATGAACACGGTCCCGGCGGTCGGCGCGTCGAGCGTTCCCATGATGTGAAGGAGCGTGCTCTTCCCGACGCCCGACGGGCCGACGATGGAGATGATCTCGCCGCGCTCCACCTCGAGGTCCACGCCCGTGAGCACGTCGAGCCGCTTCTCGCCCGTGACGAAGCTCTTCGTCACGCCCCGCGCCGCAAGGATCGCCGCCACGCTACTTCCTCCGGATCGCCTCGACGGGCGCGAGCCGCGAGGCCTGCCATGCTGGGTAGAGCGCGGCCGCGAAGCTGATGAGCATGGCGGCCGCCGACACGACGACGAAGTCCAGGACCTGCATCTGCACCGGAAGCGTCTCGATGGGGTAGACGTCGCCTGGCAGGGAGACGAACTGGTACCTGTCCAGCAGGCTCGCGAGGACGAACCCGCCGATGGCCCCGAGGACCGTCCCGACGCCCCCGATGACCAGTCCCTCGAGCTCGAAGATGCGCCTGACCGACCGCGGCGTCGCGCCCATGGACTTCAGGATGCCGATGTCCTTGGTCTTCTCCATCACGACCATGATCAGGGTGCTCGCGATGTTGAACGCCGCCACGAGGACGATGAGCGACAGGATCCAGAACATGACCTTCTTCTCGGTCCGCATCCAGGTGAACAGGTTGCGGTTGAGCTCGATCCAGTTGTTGGCGCGGTACGGGAACCCTCCCAGGCGGTCCACGATGTTCGCGCCGATCTCCGGGGCGCGGTAGGGATCGTCCGTCTTCACGGAGATCCCGATCACCGAGTCCTTGTAGCCGAACAGCGACTGCGCGCTCGGAAGGTCAATGTAGACGAGCGACTGGTCGTACTCAAACATCCCCGAGCTCATGAGGCTCACGACCTCGAACCGCCGGACCGCCGGCATGAGGCCCATCGGAGTGAGCACGTAGTCGAACGGCGACGTCATCGCGACCGTGTCCCCGACGTCGGCGCGCAGCCTCCCGGCGAGCTCGTCGCCGAGGATGGCCGGTGGCAGCCCGCCGGGGCGCGCGACGAACTCGGTCACCTGGGGATCGACGTTGGTGAGGATGTCGGACACCCGGGCCTCCGCCGCCAGGTCGATCCCGCGGACCACGATGCCGTCCGACCCTCCGCGGCCCTTGAGAACGCCCTTGGAGTAGGTGAACGGGGCGGCGGCCACGACGTGCGGCATCGCGTTGATCCGGGCCGTGAGAGCGTCGTAGTCGCGGATCGGCTCGTTCCCGAACGTGAGCACGATGACGTGCGCGTTGATGCCGATGATCCTCCTGTGCACCTCCTGCTCGAAGCCGTTCATGACCGCGAGCACGACGACGAGCGCCATGACGCCGACGGCGACGCCCCCGATCGAGATGGCGCTGATGATCGAGACGAACCGCGACTTCCTCTTCGCGCGGAGGTACCGCCACGCGATGAACCACTCGAAAGCCAACGACGGCTCCTTCCCGGGCTAGTCGCCCGGACGCATGGGCGGGAAGAGCAGGACGTCCCGGATGCTCCGCGAGTCGGTGAGGAACATCACGAGACGGTCGATCCCGATGCCCAGCCCGCCGGTCGGCGGCATGCCCTGCTCGAGCGCCTGGAGGAAGTCCTCGTCCATGCCCTGCGCCTCGAGGTCGCCGCCCTCGCGCAGCGTCTGCTGCGTCTCGAAGCGCCTCCGCTGCTCGTCGGGGTCGTTGAGCTCGGTGAACGAGTTGCCGAGCTCGAGCCCCGCGATGAACACCTCGAAGCGCTCGACGAGATCGGGGTCCGCCGCCGTCTGCTTCGCCAGCGGCGAGATCTCGCGCGGGTAGTCCACGAGGAACGTCGGCTCCACGAGCTTCGGCTCGACGAGCTGCGCCAGGACCGTCTCGACGAGCGCGCCGAAGCTCTCGCTCCCGGCGAGCTCGAGCCCTGCCTCCTTCGCGCCGGTCGCGACGGTCTCGCGGGTGAGCGGCCCGGACAGACCGAGGGCGTCCCGCACCGCGTCCGTCACGCGGAGCCGCCGCCACGGCGGCGTCACGTCGATGGCGCCGCCCTGCCACGGCACCTGCCGCGTGCCCAGCACCTCGTCGGCCAGGCGCGCGACGAGCGACTCGCAGAGCTCCATCATGCCTTCGTAGTCGCTGTACGCCTCGTACAGCTCGAGCTGCGTGAACTCGGGGCTGTGCGTGCGGTCCATCCCCTCGTTCCGGAAGTCCTTCCCGATCTCGTACACGCGCTCGAGCCCGCCGACGATGAGGCGCTTGAGGTACAGCTCGTCGGCGATCCTGAGGAAGAGCGGCATGTCGAGCGCGTGGTGGTGCGTGGTGAACGGGCGGGCGAACGCGCCGCCGTACGTGGGCTGCAGAATGGGCGTCTCCACCTCGAGGTATCCGCGCCCGTCCATGAAGCGCCGGACGGCCGCGAGGATCGCGCTGCGCCGCGCGAAGACCTGCCTCGACTCCGCGTTCGCGATGAGATCGAGGTAGCGGTGGCGGAAGCGGAGCTCCTTGTCGCGGAGCCCGTGCCACTTCTCGGGCAGCGGTCGGAGCGCCTTCGCGAGGAGTTCGAACGAAGAGACGCCGACGCTCACCTCCCCCGCCCTCGTCTTCATGACCGCGCCGCGCGCGCCGACGATGTCACCGAGGTCGAAGTGCTTCCAGAGCGCGAACGCCTCCGAGCCCACGGCGTCGGCCCTCACGAAGAGCTGGATGCTCCCGCTCCCGTCCTCGAGGTCGGCGAAGACCGCCCTCCCGTGCCCGCGGATGGCCGTGAGCCGTCCCGCCACGGCGACCTCGCGCCCCTCGAGCGACGCGAAGTCGCGCGCGACGTCGCCGGCCCGGTGCGACCGCGCCGCGCGCCGCGGGTACGGGTCCACGCCCTTCTCCCGCAGCCTCGCGAGGTTCTCGCGCATGCCCGCGACGACGCCGCTCTCCGGCCTCTCCACGTGACCCTCCTTGCCGCGCTCTCTTCGTCGCCTCAGCTCGCCTTGAGATAGGCCTCGATGAACTCGTCGAGCGCGCCGTCGAGCACGCCGCCCACGTTCGACGTCTCAAGGCCCGTCCGCACGTCCTTCACCATCTGATAGGGGTGCAGGACGTACGACCGGATCTGGCTTCCCCACGCGATGTCCTTCTTCTCCGGCGCCGCCGCCTCCTGCTCCTTCCGGCGCTCCTCCTCGCGCATCGCGTAGAGCCGCGCGCGCAGCACCTTCATCGCGTTCTCGCGGTTCCGGAACTGCGAGCGGTCGTTCTGGCACGAGACCACGATCCCCGTCGGAATGTGCGTGACGCGGACGGCCGTCGAGCTCTTGTTGACGTGCTGACCGCCGGGGCCGCTCGCGCGGAAGAAGTCCACGCGGACGTCGGCGTCCCTGATCTCGACGTCGTTCTCCTCCTCGACGTCCGGGTACGCCGCGACGGACGCGAACGACGTGTGCCGCCGGTGCGCCGCGTCGAACGGCGACAACCTCACGAGCCGGTGGACGCCGGCCTCCGCCCTGAGGTAGCCGTAGGCGTACTGGCCCTTCACGAGGGCGGTCGCGCTCTTGATGCCCGCCCCGTCCCCCGGCTGAACGTCCATGAGCTGCACGTCGTAGCCCTTCCGGGCCGCCCACGCGAGGTACATGCGAAGGAGCATCTGCGCCCAGTCCTGCGAGTCGGTGCCGCCGGCCCCGGGGTGGATCGCGAGGATCGCCCCGCGCTCGTCGTCCGTGCCCGAGAGCATCTTGCGGAACTCGAGCGCGCCGAGCTCTTCCGCGAGCGACGCGACCTCCTTCCGCGCTTCCTCCTCCGCCTCGCCGCCCTCCTCGTCGGCCATCTCGACGAGCGCGCGCGCGTCCTCGACGCGCCGCTCGAGCGCCGCGATCGGCTCGAGCCACGCCTTGAGCGCGTTGAGCTCGTCGATGATCCCCTTGGCGCGCGCGCCGTCCTGCCAGAAGCCGGCCGCGGCCGTCAGCGCCTCGAGCTCGCCCCGCCGTTTCTCCTTCGCGGGCGTGTCAAAGGTAGCTCCTGAGCTCCCCGATGCGGGCGCTGATCCCGCGGAGCTCCTTGTCCAGACCGTTGCTCATGCGGCGTTCCTCTCCTCGGGCGGCACCGACTCCCAGAGGTCGTTCACCCGCGACTCGAGCCGCGCGAGCGTGCCGTCGTTGTCGATGACCGCGCCCGCCGACCCGACGAGCGCCTCCTCGTCACGCTGCGCCCGCATCCGCGCGAGCGCGTCCTCCCGCGAGAGCCCGTCGCGCGCCAGCCGCTCGATCCGGGTCTCGAGCGGCGCGCGGACGGCGACCACGAGGTCGAAGAGGTCCAGCACGTCCCACTGCGCGAGGAGCGCCGCCTCGACGACCACGACGCCGCGGCCGCGCTCGCGCTCCACGGCCTCGAGGCGGAGCGCGATGGCCTCGACGAGCGGCGGGTGCGTGATCGCGTTGAGCTTCGCCAGGGCCTCCTCGGACGCGAACGCGATGCTCCCGAGCCCGCGTCGGTCGAGCCGCCCGTCCGGCGCGACGATCGTCTCCCCGAACGACTCGACGAGCGCGCGGAACGTCGGCGTGCCCGGCTCGACCAGTTCGCGGGCCAGATCGTCGGCGCGGATCACGGCGGCGCCGCGGGCCTCGAGGAGCCTCGCGACCTCGCTCTTCCCCGTGCCGATGCCGCCGACCAGGCCGACGCGGAACACCCCGCCTCCTAGTGCGCCTCGTACCAGCTCGCCCCGACGGCGACGTTGACCGCCACGGGCACGTCGAGCTCGACGCCCGGCGGGCGCTCCATGCACCGCCGCGCCAGCGCGACGACGTCACCCGCCGCGCCCTCGTCCGCCTCGAACACGAGCTCGTCGTGGACCTGCAGGACCATCCGCGCCGGAAGCCCGCCCTCGGCGATCGCGCGGTCGGCCTCGATCATCGCGAGCTTGATCATGTCAGCCGCGCTCCCCTGGATGGGCGTGTTCACGGCCGTGCGCTCGGCGAGCGCCCTGGCCGCCTGGTTACCAGCCGAGAGCCCCCTGATGGGGCGGCGGCGGCCCAGCAGCGTGGACGACCACCCGGTGCGCTCGGCGTCCCGGACCGCCCGCTCAGTATACTCCTTCACCCGCGGGTACGTCGCGAAGTACCGGTCGATGAACGCCTGCGCCTCGGCGGGCTCGATGCCGAGCTCGCGCGCCAGGCCGTACGCCGTCATGCCGTACATGATGCCGAAGTTCACCGTCTTCGCCCAGTCGCGCTGCGCCTTCGTCACGGACTCCTCGGGGGTCGCGAAGATGAGCGCCGCGGTCGCCCTGTGGAGGTCCTTGCCCGCGCGGAAGGCGTCCGCAAGCCCCTCGTCGCCCGACAGGTGCGCCATGATCCGAAGCTCGATCTGCGAGTAGTCCGCCGACACGAGCACGCGGCCCGGGCCGGCGACGAACGCCCTGCGGACCTCGCGGCCGAGGTCCGTCCGCGTCGGGATGTTCTGGAGGTTCGGGTTGCTGCTCGACAGCCGCCCGGTGGCCGCCACCGCCTGGTTGTACGTGGTGTGGACACGCCCGGTCCGCGGACTCACGAGTTTCGGGAGAGCATCGAGATAGCCGGCCTTGAGCTTCGTGAGCTGCCGGTACGAAAGGAGAAGCCCGGCGATCTCGTGCTTCGCCGCGAGCGCGAGGAGCGTTCTCTCATCGGTCGAGTAGCCGGTCTTCGTGCGCCGTCCCTTCCTCAGGCCGAGCGCGTTGAAGAGCACCTCGCCCACCTGCTTCGGCGAGTCCAGGTTGAACTCGACTCCCGCCGCCGTCCAGACGCTGCGCCGAAGCGCCTCGGCCTCGCGCCCGTAGTTCTCCGCGAGCTTCCCGAGGAGCTCGGTGTCCACGGCCACACCCGCGAGTTCCATCCTCGCGAGGACGGGAACGAGAGGAAGCTCGACCTGGCGCAGAAGCGGCGAGAGGCCCGCCGCGTCCAGTTCGCGCCTGAGAACCTCCGCAAGGCTCCACGCGACCTCGGCGTCGGCACAGGCGTGGTCGCGGACGTCGTCGAGCGGGACCTCCGCGAGCGTGAGCTGCTCCCTGCCCCTCCCGATGAGGTCCTCGATGGGCGTCATCGTCCTGCCGAGCCGCTCGAGGGCGAGCGCGGCGAGCCCGTGCGACCGCTTCTCCGGGTCCAGAAGGTACGAGGCGAGCATCGTGTCGAACGCGACCGGGCCAAGCTCGATGCCGTGACAGCGCAGCACGGCGTAGTCGAACTTGAGGTTCTGCCCCGCCTTCGGCACGGAGGCGTCCTCGAGAAGCGGTCGAAGCGCGGCGAGCGCGGCCTCCCGGCCGAGGCCCGCTCCGCCGTGCCCGACGGGCACGTACCAGGCGCGCCACGCCGCGCGCGAGAACGAGATCCCGACGATCTCCGCCGCGGTCGGGTCGAGCGAGGTCGTCTCGAGGTCCACGGCGAAGCCCTCGGACGTCCTGAGCTCGCCGACCAGCGCCTCGAGCGCCCGTTCGTCGCCCACGACCTCGTAGGCCCGCCCGCGCTCCCGCTCCTCGGGCGTCTCCTCCGGCACGAGGCGTCTGAGGAAGGACGGGAACTCGAGCTCGCGAAAGAGCGCCACGAGCCTCTCCCGGTCGGGTTGGCGCCGCGCGAGGTCGTCGAGGGCGGCGCCGACCGGCGCGTCGGTGCGGATCGTCGCGAGCGCGCGGCTCGCGAGCGCCTGCGCGGCGTGCTCGACGACGTTCCTCCTTCGCGCCGGGCCCGAGATCTCGTCGGCGTGCGCCACCACGTCCTCGATCGCGCCGAACCGTGCGACGAGCTCAACGGCCGTCTTCTTCCCCACGCCGGGCACTCCCGGGATGTTGTCGGACGAGTCCCCCATGAGCCCCAGCACGTCGACGACGCGCTCCGGCGGAACGCCGAACCGCGAGGCGACCTCGGCCGGCGAGAATTCGATGTCCTTGCCGGGGTCGTACACCGTGACGAGCGGGCCGACGAGCTGCAGGAGGTCCTTGTCGCCCGACACGATGAGGGACCGCAGGTCCTTCGCCGCGGCCGCGACCGCGAGCGTGCCGATGACGTCGTCGGCCTCGTAGCCGGGGACCGCCAGCACGGGGATCCCGAGCGCCTCGACGACGTCCCTGATGCCGTCGAGCTGCTGCACGAGGTCGTCGGGCATCGGCGGCCGCGTCGCCTTGTACGCCGCGAACTCGCGGTGGCGGAACGTCGGCTCCGGCGTGTCGAACACGACCGCGGCGAGCCGAGGCGCCACGCGCTCGAGGATGGGCAGCAGAGACGACACGAACCCGTAGACCGCGCTCACGTTCGCGCCCTTCGAGTTCAGAAGCGGGTTCCTGATGAACGCGAAGTGCGAACGGTAGGCCAGGGCACTGCCGTCGACCAGGCAGAGGTCCGGCGAGCCCGACGGACCCGCGGGCGCCGCCGTGAGCCGGTCCGTCGCGGGCTTCATGTGTAGAGGTTCTTCTCTCTGATGAAGGCCTCGACCTCGGGAGGAACGAGGTAGCGGATGCTCGCCCCCCGGCGGAGCCTCCGGCGGATGTCCCGCGAGGACACGTCGAGCGCGGGCATGTCCAGAACCGCGATGCGGTCGGCGAACCTGGGCTCCGTCCGCTCGATGGCGAAGCCCGGCCGCGGCGCGACGACGAACCGACACGCGGCGAGGAGCTCCTCGGGCAGCTTCCATGCCGCAAGCTGCGTCAGGCTGTCCGATCCCGCGACGAACGTGAGCTCCTCGCCGGGAAGCTCCGCGGCCACGGCGCGGACCGTGTCGATCGTGTACGACGGCCCGGAGCGCCGGGACTCGATGTCCGACACCGCGAGGCGCGGGTTCCCGGCGATCGCCCGCCTGACCATCTCGAGCCTGTCCTCGAACGACGCCTCCGCTCCGTCCCCCTTGTGCGGCGGACGGGGCGCCGGCACGAAGATCAGCCGGACGAGGCCGAACTGAGCCACGGCCTGATCGGCCATGACGAGGTGCGCGATGTGAATGGGGTCGAACGTCCCCCCCATGAGACCTGTCGCCAACGGGAACACCCCCTCCGGGGCGGCGGGAGGCTACGGCGCGGCCATCTCGAGCGCGGCCGCCGCGGCCTCGTCGCTCTGCGGATAGAGGAGGACCAGCCGCTCGTAGGCCGCGCGCGCCTCGTCGTGCGCGCCGTCGGTCGCCGCGCTCCGCGCCAGCGCGAGGAGCGCCCTGGGCGCCCACGGCGTGTCGGCGTAGTCGCGCGCCACGGCCTCGAAGTACACGCGCGCGGCCCGCCCGCTCTTGAGCAGCACGTAGAGGCGGCCGCTCTCGTAGGTCTTCTCGGCCAGCCTCGAGCGCAGCTCCGCGACCCTCTCCCGGGCCGGCTCCGTGAACGGGCTGTCCGGGTGCTCGGTCAGGAAGCGCGACAGCTGCGCGATCGCCCGCTCGGTCATCGTCTGGTCCAGGGCCGCGGGGCGCGACTGGTCGTAGTAGGTGAGCCCGAGCCTGTAGGCGGCCTCCGCGACGAGCGGCGAGCGCGGGTATTCCGCGGGGACACGGTGGTACTCCTGCTCGGCCGCGGGGTAGTCGCCCATCGCCTGGCGCGACTTCGCAAGCGCCAGGAGCGCGTCGTCGGCCAGCTCGTGGAGGGGCGACCGCGCGAGCACGCGGTTCATCGCCTCGATGGCGTAGAGGTGGTCTCCCTTCTCGGCCGCGGCCACGCCGAGAGCGTACGCGTCCTCGGTCGTGACGTCGCTGCCGATCTCGGGCATCGAGGAGCAGCCGAAGAGCGCGATCGCGACGACCGCGAGCAGCGCTGCCAAGACCGGAGCCGTGCGCCGGGACGTGATCACGTTCGGTCCTCCTTCGAGCGAGACAGGCTCAGCTCGACGCCTTGCTCGTGTAGAAGAGATAGATGAGCCCGCCCACGATCCCCGCCACGATGACCGGCTCGAGGACCTTGTCCCACCCGCCCTCCTTGAGCTCCGGGGAAGCGAACGCCTGCCCGGGCGTCGCGAGCTGGCCCACGAGCGCGCCGGGAACGACCTCGCGGCGCTCGCGCCGCGCGTTGCCGGCCCACATGACGTTGCCCGACGCGTCCGACAGCTGAAAGTAGATGTCCACGTCCGTCCGCCGCTCGGCGCGCTTCGGCCCCACCATCCACTCACGCCACGTCCTCGGCAGCGAGACCTGGCAGGAGACGACGCGGAACGACACCTGGTAGGCGCCCCCGGTCTCGTCGCCGCTGATCGCGCCGGACTTCACCACGTGTCCCATGGACGTGAGCTTCTCGTTGATGAGCGACTGCACGAGCCAGCTCGCGTCGTGCTTGTCGACGAGCGCCACGTAGACGTCCGAGCGCGGCGGGAGCGTCATCCGATCGATCGCCTCGGCGATCGCCTCCCGCGCGAGGGCGCTCACGACGACGATGTGCGTCTGGGGCGCGGAGGCCGCCGGGACGGCCGCTGCTCCCGACGCCGGGACCGGCGCGGCGCCGGCGGCGCCTCCGAGCGCCGCCGACAACGAGAAGTGGTGCGTGTCGGTGAGCTCGGACGGGCGGAACGCGTAGTCGAGCGCCCACCGCTCGTTCCACGACAGCCCCACGCCGGCGGAGAGCGCCGACAGAGCGCTCTCGGGCCCGAGCACGGCGCCTCCCCGAAGCGCGACGCCGCGCAGCGGCCGGTACTCGACGCCGGCCCGCGCGGCAGGCCCGAGGTCGTTCTGCTTCTCCACGTCGAGCGCCACGACGACGTCGCGCCACGCGCACGACGCTCCGGCGGCGACGGTGGCCGGAAGCGGGTCGGCCCCTCCTCCGAAGTCCATCCCGGGGCCGAGGTTCCGCACGGCCGCGCCGACCGAGACGTTCTCGAACGGCTCGTACAGCACGCCGGCGTCGAGCGCGTACGACGACGCGTCGTCGTCGCCGAGCCTGCTGGAGACGAGCTTGAGCGCGGCTCCTACGGCGATCGCCTCGCGAAGCTGCCTTGCGTATCCGAGCGCGCCGCAGAAGTCGCCGGCCTCGAAGTCGCCGTCGCCTGTGTTGTCCCAGCGCAGCCCGCCCTGCTCGAGCGAGAGCCCGAACCCTCCGCTCGATCCCAGGCGACCTGCGTACGCGCCGTGCTGGTAGGTCGCGCCCGACAGCCACGAGACGTGCGACAGCGTGAGCCTGTGTCCATCGCCGTGGGCCAGACCGGCCGGGTTCCAGCTCAGGGCCGCCGCGTCGTCCGCGAGCGACACGTAGGCGCCCCCGAGCGCCGCGGCCCTCGCGCCCGCGCCGATGGAAAGCCACTGCGCCCCGGACGTCCCCGTCGCCGCACCGGCCGTGGCGGCCGCCGCGAGAAGAGAGAGAACCGCCGCGCCCAGAGTCGACCTCATGCTCGTTCCTCCCGGCTCGTCTATCGCTTGACGACGGCCACCTTGCGCACCGCCTCGTTTCCGCCCGACCGGATCCGCACGAAGTAGACGCCGCTGGAAAGCGCCTCGCCGTCGTCGCCGCGGCCGTCCCACGCGATGGACGACGCCCCGCTCGCCTCGATCGAGCGCACGAGCGCGCCCGCGGCGTTGTAGACCGCGACCCGAGAGATCCCCGATCCGCCTCCGAGGCCGATGGTCACCGACTCGCCGGCCGACGGATCGAACGCGTTCCGGTCCAGCTCGAATGCCTCGACCTCGCTCGACCCCGTCGCGACCGAAACGGTCACCGACGAATCCGGCACGGAGCGCTGGAAGGCGTCCGTCGCCGTGATGATGACCCGCGCGTTCGTCACGGGCAGGAGCGCGTTCGCGTCCGACGTCACGTACTTCACGAGGTACGTGCCCCCGCCCGAGTCGATGACCTGCACGAGGCCGGGGAGGAACTCGCTGTCCACGCGGCTGAAGTCGGCGGCAATCGTGTATCCCCGGCTGTCCCACCTCGTGGAGATCGTGATCATCTGCCCCGGCGTGAAGCGGGGACCCGGCGCCTGCACCGTGCTCGACGTGTGGATCGGGCCGGCGACGTCGAAGACGACAGGAACTGACAGAATGGGGTTCGCGCTCGTCGTCGTGTTGACGTGCCCCAGCCCGTCGGCGGTCGCCGCGCCGTCGTACGCCCGCACGCGGAGGGAGACGCTCTCGTCGGCCACACCGGGCACGCAGGCTCCGCAGACGAGCGCGTGGCTCCAGTCAACCGTGTCGGCCCCGCTCGCCCCGACGCCGGTCCACGCCACGCCGTCAAGCGAGACCTGGACGGCCCGCACGCCGGCGCGGTCGTAGGCCCACCCGGTGACGACGGCCAGCGTGTCCGCCACGCGGAACTCCGCCGCCCCGGGCTGAGGAAAGCGCGCCCCGAGGCGCGGGGGCGCGATGTCCAGGTCGATGAGCACGGTCGCCTCGGAGGAGTTTCCCGCGAGGTCCCACGCCTCCGCTTCGATGACGTAGAGCCCATCCGGTGAGACCACTCCCGAGTCGGACCGGCCGTCCCAGCGCGCCCTGAACGAGCCTGAGCCCGACGGCGGCAGAATGCTGCGGACGACGGAGCCGGAGGGCGTGAGCGCCCGCACCCGGACGCGGTCGCTCGCGTGCGCGAACGCGGCCGAACCCGACACCGTCAGCGTGTCGGCCACACCGTCCGCGTCGGGCGAGAAGCGGGCAGGGAGGGCCTCAAGCTGCAGAACGACGGGAGGGTCCGTGTCCAGGCGGAGCGGGGCGACGGCCTGTTCGAGGCCGCCCCCCTGGGGCACCGCGGTCACGACGAACGCATACCGCCCGTCGCCCGCCACGGCGCCGCCCACGCGACCGTTCCACCAGTGCCTGCGGTCGCCGGCTCCCTCCCATCCTGCCCAGAGGGTCGCCAGTTCGACGAGAGACGAATCGGCCACGGACACGATGACCGCCGCGGTCTCCGACAGCGTGTAGTGCACGGCGGTCGAGTCGTAGACGCCGTCCACGTTCGGAGAGAACGGGTCCGGGATGGCCCCGATGCCCGTCAGGACGCCGCCCTCCGCGCTCGCGACGAGCGCGGCGATGCCGACCAGGACCAGGGGCGCAAGCCCCGTCCCGCTGCCCCGCCTCATGCGCCCTCCGTGTTCCACGTCTCCCGGTGTCCATAACCTTCTGATTTTGCAAGAGGATACATCGCTCGACGCGCCTCCTGTCAAGGACGAATCGCGGACGCGGCGCGTCAGAAGCGGAGGAAGACCGAGAGCAGATGCGCCGGAGCGCGACCGGACGACAGCAGCACGGCGTAGTCCACGGCGCAGGCGTCACCCGCCGCCCGTTCTGCGCCCCGGCAGCCGGTCATCGGGAGCGCCCCGACGCCCAGCGTCAGGACGGCGGGCCCGCCCTCGCGCTCGCGGAACAGCCCTCCGCGGAGCGCGGCGCTGCGACGGACTCGCCACTCCGCGCCGGCCCGCGGCTCGAGCGCGGTGTCCGCCCCCTTCTCGGAGAGGTCCCTCACGTCGACCGTGACGAGGGCCCGCGGGGACAAGCGGTAGGCGATGCCGGCGTTCATCGTGCGCGGCCCGAAGCCCTCGAGGCCTGCCCTGACGCCCTCGAAGCCGGGCGCTGCGTCGAAGTACACGAACCCGACGGCGACGCGCTCGTTCGGTCGGAGCAGCGCCCCGTACGCGCGGCCGGTACCGAAGACCCGCTCGCCGTCGAGCTCGAGGCCGGCGAACACGGTGTGGGCGGCGCCGATCGAGACGCTCGGGGCGAGCGCGAAGGAGACGGCCGCCGTGCTGTAGTAGCCGTCGAGCAGATCCCCGGCGTCGGCGAGCACGCGCGACCGGTCGAGGGTCTCGGGATCGAGGCTCTCCTCAAGGAGAAGCACGCCGACGCAGACAGAGCCTCGGCGCAGCACCGTGCCCTTCGCGATGCTCCCCACGAGGATCATCGCGCGCTCCGCCGCCGCCAGGCCCCCGAACCGTTCGGTCTCGGTGCCCGTCAGGATCCCCGTCTCGTGCAGGATCGGAACGGCCCCGAGCGCGTTCGCGTGCACGCGGATGCGCGCGCCGCCACGACACAGAGGGACCGCGAGACCGGCGGGATTCCAGGACACGGCGGCGAGGCCGTCCTCGACCGCAAGGAACGCCCCCCCCATGCCCATCGCCCGAGGGGAGACGGTGCTGACGGTGCCGGCGGCGCGCGCCGCTGGTGGACACGAGGCGGCAACGAAGAGGACGACCGCGCCGGCCGTCGCGGCGATGCTGGCGCTGAGCGAGAAGCGGGTCACGAGCGCAGTATATCACCCGGCGCCGCTCTCCTCCAAGCGCGCTCATTGGCCGTTGACAACGGCGCGCTCCCCCCGTAGCATCGGAGCCGCACCGAGATGGCATCCGAGACACCGATCAGAGAGGGGGCGAGTGTCATGAGAAGCGCTCTCATCGTCCTGTGCGGCGTGCTGGTCCTCGCCGCATGCCTGCCCGCAACGGCGGCCGACGAGGCCGTGCGGCCTCCCGTCACGACGCCGCCGGCGACGCGCCTGACGTCCCCCACCGGACTCTCGGCGAAGAGCGAGACGACGATCAGCGGGATGGTCACCGACGCCAGCGGCGCTCCGATGAAGGACGTGGCGGTCAAGCTGTACATCGGGGGGCTTCTGGCGAGCGAGTTCAAGACGTCGCTGGACGGGTCGTTCGAGATCGTCGAGCTCATCGACTACGGCCGGGACGTGACGATCGACCTCTGGTTCGTGCCGCCGCAGGCCGGCCTTTTGATGGAGAACGTCATCCTGAAGGAGAGCTCGGCGGCGATCGCCCACTCGCTCTACAGCAAGTGCACGAAGCGCGTCCGCCTCGATCCCATCACCGACATGATCGTGAAGATCGTCGACGGACAGACGAGGGCCGCGCAGATCCAGCGCGCCGGGTGCGCGGGCTAGGCTGCGCGGTCGCGCGTCACAGCGAGTGGATCGACATCCCGTCCACGGCGTCGGCGGCCTCCCCGACCGCCTCGGCCAGCGTAGGATGCGCGTGAACCGCTGAGGCGAGGTCGTCCGCTGTGAGCCGCACCCGCACGGCGAGCGCGATCTCATGGATCAGGTCGCTCGCGCCCGCGCCGACGATCGTCCCGCCGACGACAACGCCGCTGTCCCGCTCGCAGACGATCTTGACGAAGCCCTGCGTCTCTCCGACGGCCGCGGCCTTCCCGAGCGCGGAGAACGGGAATCGGCCCGTTCGCACGTCGAGGCCGCGGGCGGCCGCCTCGTCCTCGGTGAGCCCGACGCCCGCCACCTCCGGATGCGTGAACGTGCAGCGAGGCACGGCTCGGTAGTCCATGGCGGCGTCCCTGCCCGCCGCGCGCGACGCCGCCACGACGCCCTCGTGCGACGCGACGTGGGCGAGCATGAGACCGCCGACGAGATCGCCGATGGCGTACACGCCGGTCGCCGTCGTCTCCATCCTCTCGTTGACCTTCACGGCCCCCCGCTCCGTCGCCACGCCGTGCTCCGAAAGCCGCAGACCGTCCGACAAGGGCCGCCTGCCCATCGCGAGCAGCACCATGCCCGCCGCCACGGTCGATCCGTCGGACAGCGCAGCCTCGGCCGCGTCGCCGCGGACCGCGACGGACTCGACGCGCGTCCCCGTTCGCGCGTCCACGCCAGCGCGGCGGAACGCGGCTCGAAGGACACGGGCCGCCGCCGCGTCCTCGCCCGGCAGGATCTCCGGGAGCATCTCAACGAGCACGACGCGCCGTCCCATGGCCGCGTAGAGCCCGGCGAACTCGCAGCCGACCGCGCCGGCCCCGACCACCATGACGGTCTCGGGAACGTCCGCGCGGGAGAGCGCCTCCCTGCTCGTCACGACGACGCGACCGTCGTACGGGAACGCCGGCGGCACGACGGCCTCGGACCCGGTGGCGAGGATCACGCTGCCTGCCTCGACGCGCTCCGCGCCTCCCTCGCCGGCGATCTCGACCACGCCGGCGCCGGCGAGCGCGCCCGCGCCGCGGAACACGGTCACCCGCCTCTTTCTGAGCAGCGTCTCGACGCCCGACCTCAGCTTCGCGACGATCTCGTCCTTCCTCCGGAACATGTCGTCCGCGCTGACCGCGGCGGGCCCGGCCTTGATCCCGAACTCGCCTGCCCTGCTCACGACGGCAGCGGCCGCGGCGCTCGCCAGCAGCGACTTCGTCGGGATGCAGCCCCAGTTGAGGCACACGCCGCCGAGCCGGTCCCTCTCGACGAGCGCCACCCTGAGGCCGAGCTGCGCGCCCCGGATGGCCGCCACGTACCCGCCCGGCCCTCCCCCGATGACCGCGAGATCGTACCGCTCCGCCATGCGTCGCCCCCTCCGCTGTCGCGCCTCGCGTTCCCTCGCCCCCGCCCAGACTAGCGGCCCCGCTCGCCCGGTGTCAACACCGCGGGGAGTCGTCTCCGCGCGCCGCCGCGGACCTTCACGCCGGCCGCGTCGGTTGACGGTGACCGTGTCATGTGCTAGAAAGGGGCCCTCGAGGAGGCACCGTGTCCATCGTCGTGCAGAAGTACGGCGGCACGTCCGTCCAGGACCACGACAGGATCCTGGGCGTGGCGCGCCGCGTGGCGGCCCTCAGGGCGTCCGGCAGCGACGTCGTGGTCGTCGTCTCCGCGCAGGGCGGGACGACCGACGAGCTCCTCCTCGAGGCAAGGCGGCTCTCCCCATCGCCCGCGCAGCGCGAGCTCGACATGCTCATGACGGCCGGCGAGCGCATCTCGATGGCTCTCCTCGCGATCGCGCTCAACGCCCTCGGCTGCCGCGCCGTCTCCTTCACCGGATCGCAGGTCGGGATCATCACCGACACGCGCCACACCGACGCGAGGATCCTCGAGGTGCGGCCCCGCCGCGTGCTCGAGGAACTCGCCAGGGGCAACGTGGTCGTGGTCGGCGGGTTCCAGGGCGTGAGCACGGCGAAGGAGGTCACGACGCTCGGGCGCGGAGGGTCCGACACGACGGCCGTCGCGCTCGCCGCCGCGCTCGGCGCCGACCGGTGCGAGATCCTCACCGACGTGGACGCGGTGTACACGGCCGACCCGCGCGCCGTTCCCGCGGCCCGTAGGATCGCGGAGATCGGCTTCGATGACATGGCCGAGCTCGCGCGGTGCGGGGCCGTCGTGCTCAAGGAGGAGTGCGTCCGCTTCGCCGAGCGCTGCGGCATCGCCCTCGAGGTCGGTTCCAGCGAGGCGCCCGTCCCCGGCACGATCGTCCTCGAGCGCCCGCGCCACGCGGAGCCGCCCGTGGTCGGACTCTCGCTCCTGAAGACGGCCTCGCTTCTCACGTGGCGGGGCGTCGGCCCGGCCGAGGCCGCGCGGCGGCTCGCCGACGCGGGAGCCGGCGACGCCAAGTTCCTCGTGTCGACGCCCGAGGCGACGCTGGCCGCCGTCGTTCCATCCGGCCCCCTCGAGGACGAGCGCGGGACCGCGGCCGGCGCCGAGGTCGTCCCCGCGGCGCTCGTCTGCGCGGCCGGCCCGGCCGCCGGGTCGCCGCGGACGGCGGCGGAGGCGTGGCGCGTCGTCGAGGCCGCCGGCGGGCGCGCGCTCGCGGCGTCGTCTTCGGGACGCTCGACCGTGCTCGCCGTCGAGCCGGACACGGCGGAGGCGTCACTCCGCGCGCTGCACGATGCGCTCATCGGCTCCGGCGGCGCCTCGTGACCTGCCGCGCGCGAAGACCTCCCTCCCCCGCACGTAGAGGCTCTCCACGCTGATGTCCCTGATGGTCGAGGGGGCGGCGGTGAGCGGGTCGCTCCCGAGCACGGTGAAGCTCGCTTCCTTGCCGGGCGCGAGCGTCCCGCGCCGGTGCTCGTCGAACGCGAGCCACGCAGCGCGCGACGTGAAGAGCGCGAGCGCGTCCTCGACCCCCAGAGCCTCCTCCCGGTCGGCCCGGTTCACGGCCGCGTGAACGCCGAGGAGCGGATCGAGCGGGGTCACGTAGGAGTCCGAGCCGCCGGCGAGCGGGACGCCCGAGCGCAGCATGGTCCGGAACGGATTGGTGCGCGAGGCGCGCCGTCTGCCGAGCCGAGCCTCGTACATGCCCCCCGGACAGCCCCAGAAGAGCTCGAACGCCGGCTGCACGCCCGCGGCGAGACCCAGCGCGGACATGGCCGCGATGTGCGCCGGCGACGCGAGCTCGCAGTGCTCGATCCTGTGCCGGGCGCCGCGCGCGTCGCCCCCGCACGCCGCCCCGTAGCACGCGACCGCCTGGCCGATCGCCCTGTCCCCGATCGCGTGCACCGCGATCTGAAGCCCCCGGCCGGCCGCCGCGCGCATGAAGCCGATGAGCTCGTCGTCCGAGTGGTAGAGCTCGCCTCGCCCTTCCCCGTCGGCGTACGGCTCCTCGAGCGCCGCCGTTCTCGACCCGAGGGACCCGTCGAGCAGGATGCACCCTCCGATCCTCGGAAGCCCCAGCGACACCACGCGGTCCACGTCCTTCGTCTGCGGGAACACCACGACGTCCACGGGCAGCTCCGGCTGGACCTCGAGGAGAAGCTCGACGTCCCGGCACGCCGGGTCGTCGCGCCCCACGAGCGCGTGCACCACGCCCGCGCCGTGCGACGCCGCTGCCGCCGCGGCCCGGCGGTAGCACTCGAGCCGCTCCTCGCGGGACAGAAGCTCGGCGGCCCTCTCCGCCGCGGCCGAGTGAGCGCGTCCCCGGAGAACGCCGGTCGGCTGTCCGTCGCCGTCCGCGTCGACGCCCGGCTGTCCCGGGGCGATGCCGAGGAGGGAGAACGCCGCGCTGTTGGCGACCGAGGAGTGGCCGTCCCGCCGCCGCGCGTGGATCGGGAGGCTCGACGACACGGCGTCGAGCTCGGTGCGCGTGGGATAGCGTCCGTCCTCGATGAGGTCGGGGTCGAAGGAGTGTGCCCTGAGCATGGCCCCACGGAAGCCGCGCGCGGCATCCGCGATCGCGTCCATGACCTCGGCGAACGACCGCGCTCGCCCGAGATCGAGATCGAGGTCCATCTGCCCGGTGCTGAGAAAGTGCACGTGGGTGTCGTGCAGCGCGGGGAGCACGGTCCGTCCGCGCAGGTCGAGGAGCTCGGCGCCGCCGCGGGTGTCTTCGGGCGGCGGCCCCGCGCCGACGGACGCGATGAGGCCGCGTTCGCAGAGCATCCAGTCGGCGAGAGCGAGGGAACCGTCCATCGTGCGGATGCGGGAGAGAACGAGCGTGCGTCGGGGCTGCACGCGACCCCCTAGATCCTCGAGGTCTCGACGAGCGAGTACTCGCCGAAGCCCTCCCTGTCCACGAAGGTGAACTTGAGGTGCTCGCGGTAGTAGTACCAGACCTCCCACGAGTGAAGGAGCCTGTCGACCGCCTGCGTCTCGGTGTCGTCCGGCTCGCCGTACTGGATGTACACGCGCCCCATGTCGGTCTGCCATCCCTCGATCACCGACTTGAAGCGCATGTTCGCGTACGCGAGCCTCCGGAGGAACTCCACCTTGAACTCGTTGACCTCGGTGGACGGGTCCGGATCGCGCCGCCGCCAGAACTCGGCCCACGCCGCGTCCCGCTGGTCGGCCGGGGCGTTCCTGAGCCGCTGGACCTCTTCGCGGGACGCCACGTAGCCCACCTGCGACACCATCTTCTCGAAGTCCTCGCCCCAGTTCTTCGGGGACGTGAGGACGCGGAAGCGCGACCTGACGGAGGCCTCGCGCCCCCCCGCGACCGGCCGGACGCGCACCCTGAGGAAGTACACCCCGACGTCCAGAGACAGCACGGACATGCGGGCCTCGCGCTCGGTCCTCCGCCCGGTCTGCTGCATCGTGTCCGTGAAGGAGGCCGCGACGGCCCCTCGCTCGTTCTCGACGGAGAGGTCCATCCTGTAGACGCTGCCGGAGTCGCCGTACACGGGCACGCGCACGCCGAGGATCGGCCACTCCTCACCGTAGTCCCTCGACGGGTTCGGTTCGAGCTCGGCCGACTCCGAGACCGCGCGCTGGAAGACGAGCGTGCCGACGGTGACGCGTCCGGGCGTGTGCTCTGGGACCGCGACCTCGCGCTCGATGAGCCCGGCGGCGCCCGTTTCGACGCTCCTGATCCCGACCTTCAGCCGGTAGTTCCCCTGACCGACCTCGAGCGTCTGCGTCTCGGAGATGATCGAGGCGCGCGCGCGCGTCTCCGCGTAGGTCGCAACGTCCGCGCGCCGAAGCCACGAGTCACCCGCAACCTGCCGCCCGTCCCGGCCGTACAGGATGACTGTCACCTCGTACCGCGCCGAGTAGCCGTCGTCGGTCCGCAGGAAGATGAGGTCGGCGTGGCTCACCGACCAGGTGACCGCCACCTGTCCCTGCCCACCGACGGCGGGCATGATCGCGACGTCCGCGGCGAACCGGATGTCCCCGAGGCTCCGAGGCGTCCCCATGTCCGGCTGCGCGGCGCTGCACGCGCCGACGCCCCATGCCAGAAGGAACACAACGCCGATCCACACGGGTCTTCTCATCTACTCGTGCCTCAGCGCCACGATCGGGTCGAGCCGCGCCGCCTTCGAAGCCGGGTAGAGCCCGAAGAACACCCCGACGCCGACGGAGACGCCCAGCGCGACTGCGATGGACCACGGCTGCACGACGGCCGGGATCGGCGTCGCCGTCGCGATGAGCTTCGCGAGCCCCGCCGCGATGCCCAGGCCGACGAGCCCGCCGAGCGCCGACAGCACGGCCGCCTCCACGAGGAACTGGGCGGCCACGTCCCGCGCCCTCGCGCCGACGGCCTTCCTGATGCCGATCTCCCTGGTCCGCTCCGTCACGGAGACGAGCATGATGTTCATGATCCCGACGCCGCCCACGGCGAGCGCGATGGCCGATATCCCGATCATGACGATCCACGTCACGCGCGTCAAGTTCTGGTACATCTCGACGAGCTGGGTCTGCGTGATCACGTCGAAGTCGTTCCTATCGCCCGCGCGGAGCCCGCGCCGCTTCCTGAGCACCTGCTCGGTCTCGACGATCGCCCGATCCAGAAGCTCCGCGCTCTTCACCTTCACCGAGAGCCGCGTCATGAGGCGCTCGCCGTACAGCTTGCCCGCGGTCGCGAACGGGATGATCACGTAGTCGTCCATGCTCTGACCGAACATCTCGCCCATGCGCTCCATGACGCCGACGACCAGGAACCGGTGCTCCCCGACGAAGACGGTCTTCCCGACGGCGTCCGTGCTCCCGAAGACGTGGTCGCGCACCGTGCTACCGAGGACGGCCACCTGGCGCCGCCGGTCCGACTCGGGCCAGGCGAAGAACCGGCCGTCCGCCACCCGGCTGTCCGAGATGTACTGGTACTCCGGCGTCACGCCGAGGATCATGATCTCCTTCGTCGAGGTCGAGCCGCGCCGCACCTTGCGGGCGACCGCCGTCTGCGGGGAGACCGCCTCGACCGAGGCGCAGGCCGCCTCGACCGCGTCGGCGTCGGCGCTCGTGAAGTCCTTGCGGCGGATGTACTCGAGGTACTGCTCGTAGGTCACGTTGCTCGCGGGGAACTTGCTCACGACGAACGAGTTGGTCCCGAGCGTCTTGAAGACGCGCATCACGCTCTCGTTGACGCCGGAGATGAGGGCGACCATCGTCACGACGTTCATGACGCCGATGAGGATGCCGAGCGACGTGAGGAGCGACCGCATCCTGTTCGCGCGGATCGTCCCGAGCGCCATGAGGACCGACTCCCACCCGCGGCTCGAGGGGATCCCGCGGACGTGAGGCGTTCCCTGTCCCGCTCCGCCGGCCGGGGCGATTCCGGAGGAACCCGTCATTCGTACCTCAGCGCCTCGATGGGGTTCAGCCGCCCCGCCCGGCGCGCGGGCGTGAGGCCGAACAGGATTCCCGTGACGACCGAGAACGCGACGGCGATGGCGACGCAGCCGCCGGTGACGGCGGCCGGAAGGGGCGTCACGGCCTTCACGAGCAGCGCGATCGCGGCGCCGCCCGCGATGCCGACGAGCCCGCCGAGCACCGTCAGGATGATCGACTCGATGAGGAACTGGAACGCGATGTCACGCCGCCGCGCGCCGATGGCCATGCGGACGCCGATCTCGCGCGTGCGCTCGGCCACCGAGACGAGCATGACGTTCATGATGCCGATGCCGCCCACGAGCAGGGCGAGCGAGACGATGCCCACCATCGCGAGGAAGAGCACGCCGGTGATCTGCTGGTAGGACCGCATGAGGTCGCGCTGCGTGTTGACGGCGAAGTCGTCCGGTTTGTCCCGCGGCACGTGCCGCCTCGCGCGCAGGAGCTGCCGGATGTCCTCGACCGCCCTTTCGATCGGGACGCCCTCCGCCGGAGAGCAGTCGATGACCACCGAGCGGCGGCGCCCGAAGGTCTTCTCGAGCGTCGTGATCGGGATGATGACGAGCCCGTCCAGGCTCTCGCCGAGGATCTTGCCCTTCCGCTCAAGCACGCCGATGACGCTGAAGCGCTTGCCCCCGACGCGGATCTGCCGCCCGATGGGATCGACCGAGGCGAAGAGCTCGTCGGCGACGTCGGCGCCGATGACGGCGACCGGGCGGCGCCGGGCCACGTCCGGGTCGGTGACGAACCTGCCGGCCTCGACCGTGAAGTTGTCGATCGTCTCGTACTCCGGCGTGGTGCCGCTCACGAGAATTGAGCGCATGTCGCGTCCCTCACGCGACACGGCACGGCGGGTGTGGACGTTCGGCGCCATGAGCCCGATCGAGGGAAGCTCGCCCACGGCCCTGGCGTCGGCCATCGTGATGGGCTTGCGGCTCCTGAAGTCCTCGTTGTCGCCCATCTGGACCCAGGGGTAGATGCTCACGGAGATGATGTCGGTGCCGATCGACTGAAACTGCGCGGCGATGCTGCGGTTGAGGCCCGAGATGAGCGACATGACGGCGACGAGCGCCCCGGCGCCGATCACGATGCCGAGCATCGTGAGCCCCGAGCGCATCCTGTGCGTCCGGAGCGTCCAGATCGCCGTCGCCATCGTCTCGCGCAGTTCCATGGGGGCTCCGGGGCGCGCGGGTCAGACGGTCGAGTCGCTCTCGACCATGCCGTCGCGGAGCTTCACGATCCTCCGCGCGTGTTCCGCGATGTACTGCTCGTGGGTCACGAGGATGACCGTGTTGCCGGCGCCGTGCAGCGCGCGGAAGAGCTGCATGATCTCCTCGCCGGTCGCCGAATCGAGATTGCCCGTGGGCTCGTCCGCCAGGAGGATCGACGGCCTGTTGATGAGCGCCCTCGCGATCGCCACGCGCTGGCGCTGGCCGCCCGACAGCTCGTTGGGCCGATGGTGCGCCCGGTCCCGGAGGCCGACGGCGTCAACGGCCTGCCAGACCATCGCCTCGCGGCTCCGGCGGTCCGACCGGCTGTAGACGAGCGGCAGCTCGACGTTCTGGAACGCCGTCATCCGCGGCAGGAGGTTGAACGTCTGGAAGACGAACCCGATCTCCGCGCTCCGGATCGACGCGAGCTCATCGTCGTCGAGCTGCGCGACCTCTCGGCCCTTCAGCAGGTAGGAGCCCGACGACGGGACATCGAGGCACCCGATGATGTTCATGAGCGTGGACTTCCCGGATCCCGACGGCCCCATGACGGCCAGATACTCGTTCTCACGCACGTCGAGCGACACGGCGCGGAGCGCGTTCACGCCCTCGGCGCCGACGTCGTAGACCTTGGAGACATCGCGGAGCTCGATGAGCACGGCTACTTCCTCTCCTCGGACGCCTCCTCGGCGCCCTTCGACGTCTTCTTCGGCTCCTCCACCTTGACGGCGTCTCCGCTCTTCAGGGTGCGCAGGACCTTGTACGGCCCCGAGACCACCTTCCATCCCGGCTCGAGCTCGGCGGTCACCTCGATGCTGAGATCGTCGGCGACGCCCGTGGTGACGGGGACGAAGCTCACGGTGTCCCCCACAACCGCGAAGACGCCTTCGATCTCCTTCTCCTCCTGGCGCTCACTGCGTCGCTGCGCGGTCTCGCCTTCTTTCGCCGGCTCGCGCCTGAGGCTTGAGGGGGTCCTCGATGCCACGGACTGGATGGGAACGTTGAGGACGCTGTCGCGAACGGCGGTGACGATCTCCACCGTCGCGGTCATCCCGGGCTTGAGGGCCGCGTGCGCCTCGCCCACGCGCACCTTGACGAGGAAGCTCGTCGCCTCCTCCTGCGTGCCGCCCATCTTCGTGATGCCCGAGTTCCCCACCTCGGTCACGTGGCCGATGAGCTTCGTGCCCGTCAGCGCGTCAGCCTCGATCTCGGCCGTCTGCCCCAGCCGGACGTCCACGATGTCCGTCTCGTCGATCTCCACGCCGACCTCCATGTCGGCGAGGTCTGAGATCGTCATGATGACCGTGCCGGGCGCGTTCATCGTGCCCGTCACGACGTTCTCGCCCGCCTCGACGTTGAGCTGCGTGATGACGCCCGCGATCGGCGCGTGGAACACGGTCTTGCCGAGCTGGTCCTCCGCAGCCTTGAGGGCAGCGGACGCCTCCTCCACCGCCTGCCTGAGCATCGCGGCCGCAGCCGACGCGTCGGTCCTCGTCTTTTCGGAGATGAGCCCTTTGGCGTACTGCTCCTCCGCGTCGGACGCCTCGCGCTCGGTCCTCGCCAGTTCCGCGCGCGCCCGCGCGACCCTGGCGCGGGCCTGCTCGACCGCCGAGCGGTAGTAGACGTCGTCCAGCCGCATGAGGAACTGGCCCTTCCTCACCTCGTCGCCCTCGCGCACGCCCAGCTCCTCGATGCGCCCCATCACGCTCGAACTTACCTGCACGGTCGTCACGGCGCGCACGCGTCCGGGCCCCGACACCTTGGCCGTGAGCGTGCCGCGCTCGACCTCGTCTACGGTGACCTGTGTCCGGTCCTTTCGGTTCACGCCCATGTTGGCCAGGAGCGCGGCGGCGACGACGACGACGCCTCCGACCAGAATGAGCGTGTTCCTCTTCCTCTTCTGCATGACACCCTCCGCGCCCTCTGGGGCGCTAGAGACCGAGAGCCGTCACGAGCTCCGCAGCGGCCGTCTCGTGATCGTACCGCGCCTGCACCACGTTCGCGCGCGCCCTGGAGTAGGCGACCCTGGCGTCGATGAGCTCGAGCATGCTCGCGGACCGCAGCCTGAACCTCTCCTCGGAGATCCTGAGGTCCTCCTCGGCCCGTGCGAGCGCCGTCTCCGCGGCCGCCACGCGGCTCAGCTGCTCTGCCAGCGAAAGGCGCGCCGTCTCGATCTCGTACGCGGCGGACTGCCTCGTGTCCTGGAGGGCCAGCTCGGAACTCCTGAGCGACGCCGTCGCCCGCGCGATGCCTGCCGTGGTCGCGAGCCCGTCGAAGATCGGAAGCGACAGACTCAGCGAAACGGTCCTCGAGTAGTCGTCCGACAGCCCGTCGAAGAACGCGTCGAAGGAGTCCTCGCTCCGGGCGTACTGCAGCGACAGCGAGAGGTCGGGCCACCTGCCGGCCTTCGCCGCGAGAAGCGAGCGATGCGCCGCGGTGACCGCCTCCTCCTGGGCGCGGACGTCGGGTCGCCTGGAGACGGCCTCGTCGAGGTCGAACTCGGACGGCGGAGGCGACTCCGCGACCGACGGGTCAACGGCCTCGATCTCCGTCGTCACATCGATGCCGATGGCGTAGCACAGCGCCGCCCGCGCCGTCGCCGCCGTCTTCTCGGCGCTGATGAGCGACAGCTCCTCCTGAGCGACCTGTACCTGGGCCTTGAGCAGGTCCGACCTCGACGCCGACCCGAGGTCGAACAGGCTCTCCGTCTTCCTCAGCTGCTCCTTCGCGAGCTCGAGCGCCTCGAGCTGCACGTCCCTGAGCTGCACCGACTTCAGGAGACCGTAGTAGGCCCGCCGTACGCCGAGGACGACCTCGCGCCGGGTCGCGTCGAGGGACGCCTCGGCCGAGGCGCGGCTGTGGCCGGCGCGGGAGATCGACGCGAAGGCCGAACCGTCGAACAGCGTCTGCGAGACCGAGACGCTGCCCGAGATTCCCGAGGTCGTCGTCTCACCGCCTCCCGCCACGGTCGTGCGATCGGAGTGCGAGAGCCCCGCGGACGCCCGCGGCAGCACGCCCGACCAGCTCGACATCGCGTCGGCCTTCGCTCCGGCCAGGCTTGCCTCGGATCGCGCGAGGGTCGTGTTGTTCGCAAGCGCGATCCCGACGCACTCGTCGAGGGTGTGCACCGTCGCCCGGGCGGATCCCGAGACGAGGACCACCGCGACGACAGCGACCGCGATCCGGGTCAGATTGGGCACCCTGTCACGACGCACGGAACATCCCTCCCCCCGGAAGGAAGGGCGCGAGGCACGTGAGCAGGAGCCACAGCCCCACCACGATGATCGCCGCCTTCCGAGGCGGCAGCCGGTAGGCCGCCGCGTAGCCGATGACGAGAACCGCGACAAGCCACAGCGTGAAGATGTCGAACCCGGACAGGAAGCGGTACAGCCTGTCGGAGGGCTCCAGGTTCCGGAAGAAGAGCGTGGGGCCCGTCTCAACGAAGAGCGTCTTCCTCGCCGCCATGAGCGGGAGCTTGACGATGCTCGCGAGGGCGGAGATGACGATCGCGTACGAGAACACGGCGCGCGACCGCCTGAACGTGCCCTTGCCCCCCACGAGACCCATGAGCAGGTGCAGCAGCCCGGCGCCCACCAACACGAAGATGAGCGTCCCGACCGCCGCCGAGACCATGCCCATCGGCAGACCGACGGCGGTCCCCATGCGGATCGCCTGCTCCGCCTGTTCGGCCGTGCCTCCGCGTTCCATGACCGCCTCGCGGATGTGCCTCGCCTGTTCCGGCATCACGATGTTCGGGACCGTGTAGGCCGTGACGATCACGCTCGCGACGATCACGATGAGAACGGGGACCCACCAGCGCGATCCGTCCTTCGTCTTCGTGGCGTCCGCCGGGTCGGGGACGGACGCGGCCGCCGACACGGCAGCGAACGTGGCCCCCGGGTCCGTGAACACCCCCGCGATCGAGCTCCACACGCCCCTCGCCCCTGCCTCGGGCGCTCCCTGCCCTGCCTCAGCGTTGGCCACTGTGCGACCTTCCTTTCCGCGCGCGGACCCGCGCCGTCCCCGCAAGACAAAGGGGCAACGCGAGGGCCCGCGCTGCCCCTTGAGACTTCCCAACCCAGCGATGCGTTTCCCCAGGAACGACCGCGGCGCCGCGCCGCTCACGGCGCGGCGGACGCGGCATCATCCGCGCAGCGAGAATCTGATCGGTATGCTGATTCTCACCGGCACGGGGATGTCGCGCTGCTTCGCCGGCCTGAACTTCCACTTGTAGACGGCCTCCACGGCCGCCTGGTCAAGGCCCGGGACCGACTGGAGCACCGTGGCCTCGATGACGTTCCCGAACTCGTCCACGCCGACCAAGAGCACGACGACGCCCTCGAGCTCCGCCTGCCTGGCCATGTCCGGATAGACGGGCTTCACCTGCTTGACGACCTGCGGGGGCTCGTCGTATGCGGTGAAGAAGTCCGCACGTCGAGGCGCCGGCGGCAGCTCCGGCGGGGCCTCCACGTCGAGCTCCGTGGATGCGATGGTCTCGTCGGCACTCGCGTCGTCGCTCGGTGCGATCTCCGTCGGCACCTCCGGCTTCTGTTCCTCGGCCGGCGGCGGCGGGACCTCGAAGTTGTCCGGGACCGAGATCGCCTCGAACTGCGCCTTCTCGCGGAGCTGGTACGGCGCCGGCCGGAACTCGGGACCGAACACGAAGACGAGCACATGGACCGCCAGGGTGATCCCGAGCGCCGTCCTCAGCGCCCTGGGATAGTCGTTCTTGAACGCCTGCTCCGCCGTCATGTTCGCCGACAGGTAAGGACTCATCTCGTGCGCCTCTGATTCCCAGCGCGGCGGCACGCCGCCGCGCGCCCTAGCTCTCTTCGGGGATGGTCGTGAACGACACCCTCAGGGCCTGGGCGAGCTTCAGCCTCTCCATGGCGTCGTTCATGATCTTGTACGGCGTCTTCTCGTCCGCGTTGAAGGCGATGATGAGCATCGGGTTCTCGTCCATCTTTCTGATCAGGATGGGCTCGATGTCGCCCATGGTGACGATCAGGTCGTCAATGGAGATCGTGCCCGCCTGGTCGATCCAGATGTGCACGACCTTCTCCTTGGGGACCTTCTCGCCGGCCCGCGACCTCGGCATGGTGATCGCCAGACCCTCCTCGAGCTTGAAGATCGTCGTCACCATGAAGAACATGTTGAGCAGGAACGCGATGTCCGCGGTCGAGGCCGTCGGGATCTTCGCTCCGAGCCTGGCTTTCCGCTGGAAGTCCACTGAGCGTCCTCCCTGCCGCCTACTGGTACTCGATCATCTTGATCGATATTCGCCGCTCGCGAGAGACGCCCTCGTTGTCGAGCTGGTCGTACACGAGCATCATCTCGTCGAGCAGGTCGATCATCTTGCCGTACGGAGCGTCCGGGTGCGACGCCAGCAGGAGGATCAGCTTGTCGTTCGCGATCAGATCCTGTTTGGCCTGTCTCGCCACGTCCGCCAGCGGCGTCGGCGTCGTCGCCTTGCCGACGTAGTACTCCCCCGTCTTCGCCGTCACGATCTCCAGGACGTTCGACCGCGCCACTTCCTTGACCACGCCCGCGCTCGACGGGAGAATGAGCGGGAGCCCGATGTCGGGGAAGCTCGTGCTCACGATGAAGAAGATGAGCAGGAGGAAGGCGATGTCGCCCGTCGAGGCCTCCGGGATATCGGCAAGTTCGGACCTGCGGCGCTTTCGTTTCCGCATCGTTGTGCCTTCCCTCCGACCGGAGGCCTCGCCCCCGGGCCGGACAGCCCGACGGGGCTGCTATTCGTTGGCCGCGATGGAGTCCACGAGCTCGGCCGCGCTGTCTTCCATCTCCACGACGAACCTGTCGATCTGCTGCACGAACAGGTTGTGCGCGAGCTGCACCGGGATGGCGATCACGAGACCGGCCATCGTGGTGATCAGAGCTTCCGAGATGCCGGCCGCGACGAGCTTCGCGCTCACCTGCTCCGCCTGGGCGATCGCTTCGAACGCCGCGATCATGCCCGACACCGTGCCGAGGAACCCGACCATCGGCGCGAGGTTGGCGACGGTCGCGATGATCACGAGCCCTCGCTCGAGGAACGCCATCTCGATGACGCCGGCGCTCTCGATGGCCTTCTCGACTGCCGCAGGGCCCTTCTTCGACTGCAGAAGCCCGGCGTGCAGGATCTGAGGAATGGGGCCGCGCGTCTTCGCGCAGATCTCCAGCGCCTGGTCGCGCTTGCCCTGCTTGAGCGCTGCGACGACCTTCTCCATGAGGCCGCCGACGTTGGCCCGCGCCTTGTGAAGCGTGATGGCGCGCTCGACGATCAGGGTCACGCCGATGACGGACAGGACCAGCAGCCACCACATGAACCTGCCGCCCTTCACGAACCAGTCAACGAAGCCGCTGCTCATGAACCTCTGCCCGAACGTCTTCTCCGCCGGAGCAGGTTCCGGCTCCGCGGGAACCTCCGGGGCCGCCTGGGGCGCCACGGTGTCCGTGGGCGCCGCGGACGTGTCTGCAGACGTCGGCGCCGGGGCAGCCGTCTGGCCTGGCGTGGTGGGACTCGGCGGAACGCCGGGCGTCTGAGCGGAAAGCGGGGTCAGCGAACCGGCCACTGCCAGCGCGAGAAGCGCTGCCGGGATGACGAACACGGCTCTTCTCATCACTCTCTTCACTCCTCCCGTGACCGCGACCGGACTCGCCTTGGCGCCGGGCGCGGAGACCACGACCATGGTGCGATGACCGAACGACGAAAGATCGCCTCAGGATTCGTCTTCTCTCCACCTCCTGATGCGCCCGAAGCGGCGCGCATCTCGGAACGCGACGCATCGAGCCGCGCTGATTGTCATGCCCGCCGGCGCCGGAGACAGCGGTCTCCGGCGCCTCGGTTCCGGATTCTACATTCGGCGTGTCGACCTGTCAACGGTTTTGTCCGCGCGATCCGTGAGGCTCCGCGCACGCAGGCGGGGCCGCGACCGAGCCGGTTTTCGTGTTGACAGACCATAGGCCGCCTGTATAATGAGAAGTGCCCCCCCCCACCGAGGACTCCTCGTGGGGGCATTGAGCATCCGGTGTCGGTGCTGTCGGTCTGCGCGGCGTTGGATCGGGCCGACTCGAGGGCTCGGCTTCCCAGGTGTCTTGGAGGACAGCCATGAGGTTCTTGAAGCAGGCGGCAGGGCGAGCGTTCGCGGTGGTCCTGACGGGACTTCTGCTCGCCACCGTGTTCTCGGCCACCGGCTGCCGCAAGCAGGACAACGTGTTCGTGGACCGCAACCTGGCGCCCGACACACGGCTCACGAGCGCCCCTGCGCCCTACTCGCAGCAGAACTACCGGGTGCACATGCGCTGGATCGGGACCGACCCCGACGGCTACGTGGTCGGCTTCTACTTCGCGTGGGACGACACGACCCCCTCCAGCTGGATCTACACGTCGAGGAACGACAGCCTCTTCAAGGCCCTCATCGACACGGCGGGCGAGACCCGTCGTCACACGTTCTACGTGAGGGCCGTCGACAACGAGGGGAAGCTCGACCCGACCCCCGCCAGGATCAGGTTCGACGCATGGACGGCCCTGCCGAGGATCACCTCGCTCTACCGCGTCGGCGGTCCCAAGGACCCGAACGACCCGGGCTACGATCCGACGCGCAGGGACACCGTTCTCATGGGAAGCGATTGCGCGTTCGTGTGGAGCGGCTTTGACCCCGACGGCGACGTCGGCTCCCCGGTGCTGTTCAGCTGGCGGCTCGACTCCAACGAGCACACCCCCTGGGACCTCGGCACCGCGACCACGGTCGGCGGCATGGCGAGCGGCACGCACACCATGTACGTGAAGGCGAAGGACGAGACGGGCGCGGAGTGCTTCCCGTCAAGCTACAGGTTCGAGATGAACTTCGCCCCGGACAGCGACATCGTCTGGCCGATCGAGCCGTCGGGAACGCTGACGATCCCCGACAAGGACACGATCTGGTTCAGGTGGACGGCGCGCGACAAGGAGGAGGACCTCGGTCTCCACGGCGGCGTCAAGGAGGTCTGGATCGAGCTCGACGGTGCCGCATTCCTGAGGAAGTTCGTGTACACGGGGCCTCCCTATACGGGCGAGTGGTACTTCACGTCGCGTGCGCCCACAACGGACCCCCACTACATCGCGAGCTACAACATCAATCCTCCGGCCGGCGGCAACCGTCCGCACGAGTTCCGGATCTACGCGAAGGACGTCGAGGACCGCGTGGAGACCACGAGCACGCTGGAGTTCGACCGCGAGGTCTACAGGTTCTCCTACAACTACCCGCCCACCACGACGATCCTCCATCCGGCGGACGGCGACACGCTGGACTCGAGCTTCACGATATCGTGGATCGGGAACGACGTGGACGGCACGGTGGAGAGCTACCAGTACGTGCTGGACCCGCGCATCAACGCGTGGTCCTGGAACCAGAGCACCAGCCGGACCTACACGGACGTGCCGCCCGGTGAGCATCTGTTCCGGGTGAAGGCGCGCGACAACTCGGACTGCTGGGAGCTCGGATATCAGGAAGTCACCTTCTACGTGAGGTAGCCGGGGCCGCGTGCGCTGGCCAATCGGGATCAGGAGGAGCGGCCGATCATGATGTGGGCCAAGAGAGCAGTCGCGATGACCCTGCTTGCCGGCGTTCTCGCCGCGGCGATGCTCGCCGGGTGCAGCAAGTTCGAACCGGGCACGCCGAGACCGAACATCCCGCCGGAGACCACGCTGTCCTTCGCGCCGGACCAGGGCGGCAGCGCCAGCTACCGGGTCAGGATGAACTGGTTCGGCTGGGACCCGGACGGCGAGGTGGCCTATTACTGGACAAAGTGGGACACGCTCGACTGGGTGAGGGTGGTGAGGACCGACAGCATCTTCTACCTCTCTGCCAACGCCGACGTGGACGCCCAGTTCGGCTACGAATACCACACGTTCTCGGTCAAGGCTGTTGACAATGTGGGCGCTGAAGATCCGACGCCCGAGGTCGTGTCGTTCACGGCGTTCACAGCGATCCCCGAGACGGAGATCACGATCGGGCCGGCCGCGCAGACCGGTCCCATGGTGTCATTCACGTGGACCGGCAGGGACCGTGACGGCATCATCGTCGGCTACGAGTGGCGGCTGTTCAAGTGGGTGAACAACGCGTGGACTCTGGTCGGGAACAGCGGCCCGCTGTCCGCCGACGTCGTGACCGCGGACTTCGGGCCGCTGTCGGGCAAGCACAGGTTCATCGTGTGGGCCATCGACGACGCCGGGGTCGCGGACCAGACACCGGCGGAGCGCATCTTCAACTGCATCGACGAGCTGGCCGGCGCGGTCCTGACCATCCAGTCGAGCGCGTTCGGGACGATGACGTTCCGCGGTCCCGTGTGGCGCGAGCAGTACAACCGTCCCACACCGATCTTCGCGGGCGAGCGGCTCGCGTTCATCTGGAGCGGGAACGCGGGCGACTACGGCGGCAGGATTCGAGGCTATCGACACGCGTACGACGACACCTCAGCCTGGCCCGCGTGGTCCATGTTCAACACGCGATTCCAGGTAGCGCCCACGCTCGGAAGGCACTCGCTGTACGTCAGCGTCCTCGACAACGCCAACGTGATGACGAGGGCCCGCGTGTACTTCGAGGTCGTCGAAGCCACTCTGAACGAGTACATCCTCGTCGTGGACGACTGGGACGCAAGCGAGGGGTCGCCGGCCTGGGGCACCGACGCGATGAGGTCGGCGTTCTACGACACGATCCTCGCGGGCTACGCGAGGGACCGCGTCGAGTGGGATCCGTGGCGTCACTTCGTAGAGGGTTCGCCCAACCAGCCTCCCGACGTGGATGCCTTGCGCGGAGCGTCGACATGCCTGTGGTACTCCGACGGGTCCATGCCGCCCTCGCAGTGTGCGTTGCAGAAGGCCTTCGCATCGTCGAAGTACAACGCGCTGGCCGGCTACGTTCGCGTGGGAGGCAACCTGATACTCGAGGGGCGTCAGAACATCGGCGCGATCATGAACAGGACCTACCCGACGGTCTACGTGGCGGACCGCGACACGACGGTGGCGGGGATGTTCGTCAAGAATACGCTTCGCATCCGCTCCGCGACGAGCAGCCAGGCCGGATCGAACCCGGGCTATCCGTCGGCGTACGGGTTCTGCTTCTACGGCGCCGTGCCGACCGACCCCGGGACGTTCACCCCGATGTACATCGACAGCCTTGGCAAGTACTGGGTCATGTACGGAAGGCCCCATCCCTACCGCCGGTGCGGGCTGGCGTACACGGAGAAGCTCGAGGTGAACCTCGGCATGGGCATCGTGCCCTTCAACATCGACTCCTTCCTCAACATGAACTTCGAAGGGCAGCCGTGCGGCGTGCTGTACCTCTCCGGTGACAACCGCGGCAACGTGGCCTACTTCAGCTTCCCCTTCTACTACATGAAGACCGCGCAGGTGAAGCCGGCCATCGACAAGTTGCTCCTGCTGTTCGGCGAGGAGAAGCTGCCGGGGCACTAGCGGGACAGGAAGGACCTGCGCAGCGCGACGCGCAGCGACGCGGCAGGCTGCAGCAGACGCGGACAGTCCCACTGCAGCGACGACGGCGCCCGGGAACCAGTCGGTCCCGGGCGTCGCTTCTTCCTCTCACGTTCACGTGGTGTGGTCTGGTGCGAGTGGCGACCGCCGCGGAGACGAACCGAGCGGTCGGGCCGCCGGCCTGCTAGAAGTGGAACGACACCCCGACCTTCTGCGACGGCTCGAGGTTCCCCATGTCAACGAAGGCGTAGTCGACACGAACCTCCGCCTCCTTGCTGCTCGGGAACCGCACGCCCGCCCCGAACGTCGCGCCTTCCTCATCGTAGCCGACGCGGTAGCCTGCTCTGCCGTAGACGAAGATCGGGCCCTTGTTGAACGTGTACTCGGCGCCCGCGTTCACCTTGCCCTCGCCGTCTGCCGGCAACTTGTAGTCCGCGGCCACGACGAGCCGATGGCGCACGACGTCGTAGAGCCGGATCGACGCACCGACGCGGTACGTCGCCGGGAGAGGGAACTCCTCGCCGAAGCCGGTCTCGGACCCCGTCCCG
The DNA here is from genome assembly GCA_016867725.1 of Candidatus Effluviviaceae Genus I sp. Lineage (NCBI taxonomy): Bacteria > Candidatus Effluviviacota > Candidatus Effluviviaceae > Candidatus Effluviviaceae Genus I sp. Next base: position 20,322 of record VGIX01000004.1, on the reverse strand, counting down.
GCCCAGCGGTCCTTGGGACCGAGGTTGAGCGCCGCTGCGCCGAGCCTCAGGTTGCGAAACGGCGTGTCGTACAGAAGGCCCGCGTCGGCGTACACACCCTCGCAGAACGCCTCGGCCAGGTGGAGGTGATACCAGTGCAGGGTCGCGCCGGCCGAGATCCCGCCGCCGAAGTCCCAGCAGTAGGAGCCTCCGAGCGACATGTCGCCGGCGTCCACGGGGTCCAGGGCGCCGATGCCGAAGGGACTCTGCGGGTCGTAGTACTCGCTGAGCTCACGATAGGGACTGATCTGCATGACCGCCCAGCTGAATGCCATCGTGCCGGGGAGCGTGCTGTGCCGGAACCCGTAGGCCAGGTGCTGGTACGACACGCCCGCGGCCCATGTCGAGTTGTGGATGTGGATCTCGCTTCCCTCGAGCCTCGCGAGCCCGGCCGGGTTGTAGAAGACCGTCATGGCGTCGTCAGCGAGCCCGGTGAAGGCGCCACCCATGCCCATCTGTCTGGCCCCGCCCTCGACCTCAAGGAACGCCGCGAGATGCGTGCCCGCCCCGCCGGCCCACGCCGTCGGGGCAGCGCACAGCAGGAGGAAGATCGCGGCTCCGATCACGACCGATCTCAGCAAGTCCCCTCTCCTTTCGGCGCTCCGCGCGCGGGCACGGAGTGCGCGCTGCCCGCGCCGCCCTCCGCGAGGGCGACTAGAACTCGAACGTCACGCCGGCCCGGTGAACGCCACCGAGGTTGCCCATGTCCGAGAAGCTGTAGTCGAACGACGCCCGCCCGAGAGCGCCCAGGGTCACCTTCGCGCCGCCACCGGCGGTGAAGCTCTCTGCGTCGTAGTCGATCCGGTAGCCTGCGCGCAGGAAGTAGGTCCTGTTCAAGGAGTACTCGGCGCCCAGGTTGATCTTCTCCGAGGTGTCCGAGGGGTGCCTGAACTCGGCGGCCACAAGGACCTGTTGCCCGGGCGAGTCCAGGGCCAGCATGGAGACACCGAACTTGAAGCTTGTCGGCACCGGCACGGGCTCGTCGATGAAGGTGACCTCGGGACCCATGTTCTGGATGAGAAGACCGATCTTGAGGGACTGGAAGCCGGTGTCGTACAGCGTCCCGAAGTCCGCGACGACGCTGTCGACCGTGTAGTCACTGAGGCCCTCCACGCCCAGCACCGAGAGGTCGCCGAGACTCGAGTGGATCCACTTCAGCGTCCCGCCGGCCGAGAACCTGTCCGTGAAGACGCGGGTGTACGTCAGCCCGACCGCCATGTCGCCGCAGTCGAACTGCGCTCCCACGCCCTCGGGAACGTCCGCCGTTCTCACCGCCATCGGGTCCATCGAGAGCGTCGTCACGCTGACCCCGATGACGCCCGGGAGGAACGTCGGCTTCATGGCATACGCAACGAACTGGTGGGTGATGTCCGCCGGCCACGTCCCGTAGCTGAAGAGGACCGTCGGGCGCGTCACGCTCCGAAGCCCGGCAGGGTTCCAGAAGATCGACTCGACACCCTCGGTCGCCGCCACCACCGCCTCCCCCATCGCCACCCCCCTGGGGCCGGCGCCGATCTCGAGGAACTGGAATCCGACGGTGCCGACCTTCTCGAACATCTCGGTCGCCCATGCCGGCGCGGCTGCGGTGATCAAGGCCAGCAGCACGAGAAGCGCTCTCCTGATCAACGACGGTCCTCCTTCCATCCAGTGGCGTGTGCCGTGGGGGAACAGCGGCCCGGCGTCACTTGATGATCACGAACTTCCCGGTCTTCTGCCCGGCCGGCGAGTCAACCTGGTACAGGTACACGCCGCTCACGATGATCTGGTCGTTCCTGGACACGAGGTCCCAGCACGCGTCACCGCCCGTCAGCTCAGGATCGTAGCGGAAGTGGACGTTGTTCGCTCCCGAGGTCGTGACCAGCTCTCCTCCCAGCGTGTAGATGCGGACAATGGCCCCGCGCGGGAGGTTCTGGAAGCAGATCCTCTCGCCCGTCGGATCGGTCTCGTCCGGGTCGAGGTTCCACCTCGAGATGTACCTGTGGCGCACGTACGGGTTAGGAACGACGATCACCCCGTCCAGACTGGCGCTCGTCGCCGAGTGAGGCACGATGAGCGTCTTGTTCTGCGTATACTTGCCGAAGTGGTATCCCTCGGCCGTGCTGTCGTAGGCCGTCACCGAGTACCAGTAGGAGAACCCGTTCTTGACGAGCGAGTCCACGAAGCAGTACTTGCCGATCCCCTCGAGCCCGGTGTCCCACTGCAGAAGCTCCTCCCCGCCGTGGCTCTTGTCGATGTCCAGGACCAGCTGCCAGTCCCTGTCGCGGGGCTCCTGCGACTCCCGCGTCCAGCCGACCGCTTTCCAGATCTGGTACCCGTAGAAGTCCTTCACGCGCGTGAGGGGATCCGGGATCTCCTCGGGGTAGTCGTCCCACTCGATGCGGACGAACCGGTCGCCCGCCGTGATCTCCTGGTACGGCGGCGGCGGCGGCGTGTCGGCCACCCAGTGGATCGAGAGGCTCTCCGGCTGCCCGTCGCAGCGCGGGAAGGTCTGCGTGATCCCGTTGTACACCTGCTGCGCCGTGGCGGCGTTCTCGAGCATGCCCTGAAGGCCCAGCCCGAGCACGAAGGCGTACTGGAAGGACAGGGTGTCCCCCGGCAGGATCTCCATGAACGGCCCGGCGGACAGCATGAAACGCCAGTCGGCCGGGGGCGTCGCCCTTCGGTCGATGTTGACGAGCCACTCGTCCGGGTCGTCGGTGTCTCCGTCGAAGTCGTTGTCGATGCCGTCGTGCTGCGGGAAGTCCACCCGGCCGCGGAGCATCCGGTAACGCTCGACGTCGTTGTCCGGGTCCTCGGCGCCGCTCGACCAGATCTTGAAGGCGTGCACGCGGACCTCCGTCGGCGCCGGCGGCAGGGTGCCGGGCGGCACGCTGCGCGGGTCCACCGTCGGGTGCCCGAGGAACATGCACCCGATGTAGCCCTTGGCTTCGTTGCCGTCCGTGCCGTAGGGATCGTCGTACAGATAGCCCAGCGTGATGGCGAGCGTGTCGTTCAGCGCCGGGTTGTTCGGATTCGGCGAGACGAAGAGGGTATCGAGGAAGCCGCCCCGGTCGTCCTGCCAGTAGAGGAGGTCGTTGTTGTCAGGCCCGGCGTCGGCGTCGACCATGAAGCCAACGTAGGCCATCCGGATGGTGTCCCGCCCGATGTTGATGACCTTGAAGTCGATGCCCGCGAAGTCATCCGTCGTCGGGCTGGTCCACTGGTAGCTCTCCTGGATGACCCTGAGCCCCAGGCTCTTGTGCTGGTCGCCCGGGGATGCGTTGTCGTTGACGTCGTCCTCGTAGGTATCCTCGTACAGGCACCGGAACATCTGCTGCGAGATCGCGGCGTAGTCCTCGTCGATGAGCCCGTCGCCGTCGTTGTCTCGGGCGTCGTATGGGTCCTCGTCGAACCACTCGAAGGGCCGCTGGGCGTTGAAGATATGGTCGTTGCAGTCGCCGTCGTCGTCGTAGAGGCGGGTGCTGTTCGCGGCACCCTCCCAGGATTCGTAGATGGTCTCGAGGAGGTCCTGGCGGTTCGGACGGAACTCGACCTGGTACACCGCCGCCGAGACGAGCGTGTCACGGAGCCCCGTTTCGTGGTCGTTCACGATGCCGCCCACCCACAGGCCGGCGGCATAGATGTACTCGTGGTTGCTCCCGGCGGGCCACTCGCACGAGGGGTTGTTGAGGTCCACGCCGAACCGCCCGAAGAAGCTGAGGTTGCTGACGTGAAGCAGGACCTGCCCGACGCTGTGGTACCACCCATAGAGCGTGTACACCCTGGACTGCAGCGTGTTGAGCGTGGCCTCGTAGCGCTCCTGGTCGGAGTCGTCCATCCTGGCGCCGACGCGGCCCGGCATGCCGAGCAGGAGCGAGGTCAGACAGATGAGCAGGAGCGTTCCTGCCAGAAGGCGCCCCACCCGACCGGGAGCGCCTCCGTCAAGCCTTCCCCTCCAGCGGAGAACCATCAAGAACCTCCGTGCGGGAATCCCCCCACGCCCCGGCGCTGGGCGCCGGGCGCGCGGCCGTCCCAGAAGACCTCTACCAGTCGACCGCCACGCCGACGCGGATGCAGCGGCCCTCGGCGAACACGGACGGATCGTTGAGAGGCTCAAGCGTCTCGCGACCTGAGGCGTCGGTCTCGACGTACGCGCCGCCCAGATTGCCCGTCATCGTGTAGTACTCGGCGCCGTAGGTCCCGAGCCCGAGGACGTTCTTCTTGTCGAAGACGTTCAGCGCCTGGAAGAACAGCCTGAACTCCTCCCCGTAGAGCCTGTACTTCTTGGTGCCCTTGATGTTGAGCATCTGGTGCGACGGGAGCCTGCCTGAGTTCACGCTCTCCGGGTCGATCTCCTTCTGACCGAGCACCACGGGCGTGTAGGGCGTCCCGCTTCCGTAGTTGTAGTCGAACGTGACCTCCCAGTTGCCCGGGTCGCTCACGAACAGGAACCCCGTGATCGTGTTGCGCTCGTCCCAGTTGAGAGGGATCTCCTTGAGCGGCTGCCGCGGGAGCCCGAGCGCCTCCGACCGCGCCCCCTGGTTCTCGTCCGAGCTCACGCCCGTCGCCCTCAGCCACGTGTAGGTGACGTTGCCCGAGAAGAAGTTCGAGAACCGCTTGTTCAGCTTGAACTCGATGCCCTTCACCGAGGCGTAGTCCTTGTTCACGTACGTGTAGACGTCGCCCACCGTCGGGTCGCGCTCGTACTTCTCGGTCGCCAGCAGACCGAAGATGTCCTTGTAGAAGCCCGTGATGTCCATCGCCACGTTCTGCGTGAACTGGTGCTCGGCGCCGAACTGGTAGGACGTCGTCACCTCCGGCTCGAGACCCGAGTACCCGACCACCCTTCCCGCGGAGGCCTTCTCAAGATCCTCGCCCGCCGCGTAGTAGGCGGTCAGGTGCGGCATCTGGTAGAACCGCCCGTAATGGAAGTGAAGGGCCTGTCGCTCCGAGATGGGGTGCGCGATGCCGACGCGCGGGCTCACGACCGCCTTGATCCTCTCGCGCCAGATCCCGCTCTCGCCGATCCCCGCCGCGGGGCCCGGATCAGCCCAGTCGAGCCTGAGCCCGCCCCTGACGATCATGCCCTCGTAGCGCATCCTGTCCTGCAGGTAGAGGGCACCGTGCGCCGGGAAGCCCGTGTAGATGTTGTGCTGGTTGCGCTCGTTCGTGTCCAGTGCGCGGTCCCAGTCGAAGAACCTGAAGCCCTCCCGCAGCGTGTCGCCCGCGGACGGGATCAGGCTTCCCAGCGAGAGCTGCTTCACGTCGAGCTCGTGATAGACGAACTCGAGCCCCGCCTTCGCCTGGTGCGTGTCGCTGCGCTGGTTCGTGATGTCCGTCTTGAACGTGGTCGTGCTCGTCTGCTCGCGCTGCCAAGCGAGGTTGTCGCCCCACGTTCTGTAGTAGCCTGGCTCGAGGTTGAGGTCGTTGTCGGAGTCCCTGTCCAGGGTCCGCTTGCCTCCGACGTAGGCCTGCCACCAGTAGTCGTTCGGGTCCTCGTACCTCCAGTACCGCTCGTCCGAGTCGAAGCGTGCGAGCTTGACCGTGTAGAACGTCGTCGCGCTCACGTTGTCGCGCCAGACGAGCTTCTGCGTGGAGAACGCCGTGCGCTGCGTGGGCGTGTGATCCGCCGCATTGTAGTACCGGTAGGTGGAGTCGAGCCGCGCGTGCGACCAGTCCACGCGCTCCTGCGACCAGTAGCCGGTTCTCGAGTAGCTGTGGAAGTAGAAGTCGTTCATGGAGCTGGAGTAGAGGAACTCCCCGGTCAGCTTGCGCGTCGGCGACGCGATGTACGAGATCTTCGCCTGGCCCGACCCCATCATGTTCTGACGGTCGCGCACCCTGAGCCCGAAGAGCTTCCCGTAGATATCGCGCGTCTCGCGGGTCCTCGACGACGGGAGGTACGTGTCGGTGAAGCGCCCCTCCCCGGAGACGTAGTAGCGCAGGTTCTCCGAGAACAGCGGCCCGCCGAGTCCGAACTGCAGGTTGTCGTAGTTGTTGTACGTCTTCTCGGGCGCCCCGTAGTCGTCGGTCGTGTAGGTGATCTCGCCGGAGAAGTCCCTGCCGCCCTCTCGCGTCTGCAGGTTGATGACGCCGGACTGCACGTTTCCGTACTCGGCGTCGAACCCGCCCGACAGGAGCTCGAACTCGGACAGCGACGAAAGGCTCACCTCGAGGTTGCCTGTGCCGCTCGCGGCATCCGTGATCGCGATGCCGTCAACGTACATCTTCACTTCGCTCGCCCGTCCGCCCCTGACGTGGATCTGCCCCCCGTGAAGCACGACGCCCGGCTGCGTCGCGATCGCCTCCTCGACCGTGCTGATCGAGCGGATCTTCACCTCTTCCTGCCCCATCCGCCGCGCCGTCGAGGTCTTCTCCGTCTCGATCATGGGCCGCTCGGCCTCGACGAGCACCTCGTCGGCCTGGAGCACGTCGGACTTGAGGCTGAAGTTCACCTGCTCGGTTCTGTTCGCCGTCACGGTCACGGAGTCGGAGCGCTTGGTCGCGTAGCCCATGTAGGACGCCTGGACCACGTAGCTCCCCGCCGGCACGAAGTCGATGACGTACTCGCCGTTCTGGTTCGTGATGTTCCCGTAGGGCGTCCCCAGGACTGAGACGTTGGCGAAGGCCAGGGGTTTGCCGGTGTCCGCGTCCGTGACGCGGCCCGCGATCTTGCCGGTCGGCCCCTGAGCCGTGGCGGTCACCGCGAGCATTGCGATCACGAGCAACACCGCCACCATGCCCACGCCGCGCGCATGAGACAACGATGTCAAGCTTGCCGCCTTCATGGTTTCCCCAATCTCCCCGCGGCTGTATGACAAGAAAATGGCCGCCGCGTCGCCCCGGCGGGGCGAGGGGTCGGTCGCTCTTCCCTCCACCTCCGCATCGTACATCCCGTTGTTGCCCCTGTCAACTGCCTTTTTCCCAGTCTAACGCCGTATCGCGTATCGTCTTGCGAGCTCCGACGCGAGCGACTGCTCGGCACTCGTGAGGGACCCCTCAGCCAGCTTCACGCCCCACGCCGCCTCGAACCCGCGGCGCATCGCGTCGGCCACCGCGTCGAAGCCGACGGGACGGCCGACCGCGCTCTCGAGCGTCGTCGTCCTCTCGACGAGCGAGCGCCTCACCGCGGCCCGCTCCTCCCCCGTGAGCGACGCAAGGAGCTCGGCCAGGTCGGCGTGCCGCATGTCCATGAGCACGGAGCCGTGCTGCAGAACCGCCCGTCCCGCGCGGCGCTGCGCGCTCCCCACGAGCTTGCGGCGCCCCAGCACCACTTCGTAGCGCCCCGAACTCACGAAACAGGGCGGGCTTGCGCCGCCGCGCCGCAGGCCCGGGTCGGTCCCGGTCTCCTCCAGGGACGCCCTTACGCCGAGGAGCGACAGGCCGGCCACGATGGCCTCGCCGATGACCCGGTAGGTCTCCCTGATGGAGCGCCCGAGCGGGGGCGTCCCCGACGGACCCACCACCGAGTAGGTGAGCTCGCCGGCGTGGAACACCGCGCGCCCGCCGGTCGGTCGTCTCACGACGCCGACGCCCGCCCGGTCGCACGCCGCGAGGTCGAGCTCCGCCGCAGGATCCTGCGAGTGCCCGAGCGAGACGGTCGGCGGCGACCAGCCGAACACGCGCACGGTCGGGGGCGACGCTCCGCGGCCCGCGCCGATGAGAAGCGCTTCGTCCAGCGCCATGTTCGTGGCGCCGTCGCGCAGTCCCGTGTTGAGGAAGCGCCAGACGGGCATGACCTTCGGGATCGCTCGCCGCCGTTCGCGGCCGGGGGGGCCGGTCGCCGGGTCACAGGGCGCGGGACCGCTACTGCATCAGGTGGAGCCAGTCCCGCAGAAGGAACGTCATGCGCCCGATGAGAAGCGACACGCGTCCCATCACGGTGTAGCCGAACGAAGCACCGAACGCGACCATGAGGAACCAGATGCCCAACCGCGCCGCCGCGCCGACGGGGCCGCGGTGCTCCTTCGAGAAGAAGAAGTAGATGAGCGTCGCGATCACGCCGACGATGGCCGCCGCGTTGAGCGCGATGACGAGCCCCCCGCCGCTCGTGAGCGGGGTCGTCACCGTCGCGTGGATCTGCGCCACGAGGTCGCCCTGCGCGAAGCCGGTCGTGTTGACGGCGGCGTACATCCCCACGACGAATCCCAGCGACCACCGCGAGAGCCACGAGAGCTTCGGGAAGAAGCGAAGCAGCATGAACGCCGCCAGCACGCCAGGGAACACGCGGTACCAGAGCACCGGCTGCCCCTCGGGAGGGAAGAAGAGAGGCACGAAGAGCTTCGGCACGAGCGTGTTGTGGTAGAGGATCGCGAGCCAGTAGGCGGCCCCGACGCCCACGAACAGGCTCTCCGCGAACCGGTACACGGGGTTGTCCTTGTACAAGAAGCTGTAGATGGCGAGCGTGAGCAGCCCCGCGACCCACGTCCCCCACACGGCCGACGGCGGCGTCCCCGGAGCGCCCGTGAAGAGCTCTTGAAGCCAGTTCACGCTGTCACCTCGCGCTGTGCCGCGCCGCCCCGCGCCCGCTGGGCGCGCCGCTCCGCGAAGTAGGCCACGTTGCCGAGCAGAATGAAGAACACGATGAGCGCGTGGACGATGGACTGCGCGTCCATGCCGCGCACGGCGTCGCCGGGCGCGTCGACGAGCATCTCGTACTCGGCGGCGCCCTTGAGCCCGCCCAGAAGCCCGACGAGCTGACCGCTTTGCACGTACGGGTAGAACGGAGGGGCCGCCACGGCCGTCGTCCCCGACGCCAGACGGACGCGGTACCTCCCCTGCACCTGCTGGACCCACTCCCGGGTGCCCGGCGTCCCGGACGAGACGTTCATGACGAGCGCGATGTCATCGAAGTTCGTGACCTCGCGCATGAGGGGAAGGCCGGCGACCGGCGTCCCGTAGTAGTCCTGCGGGAACGTGTTGGGGATGCTTGCGCCCATCCCGAGGAGCGTCACCGTCCCTCCCGCCATGTACCCGAGGTTGACGAAGTCCACGCCGTAGGTCTTCCCGAACTCCGCGGCCAGCGGAGCCAGCGCGTCCTCGATGAGCGGAGGCGAGTTGGCCCAGAGGCTGGTCGTCACGATCTTGAGATCGCGGCGGAACGCGTGGCGCACGAAGGAGATGACCATCGGCTGCAGCTCGGGCATCGTGTCGGGACTGTAGTCCCCGGCGAGCATCACGATCGAGCCCGGCGGGACGGCCTCGACGGCCTCGTAGAGCCGCTGGACCGGCGGCGTGACGTCCATCGGCAGGCGCATCGGGCGGAGGAGCGGCCACGCCACGACGACGAAGATCAGGGTGAAGATCACGCGCCTGTCGATCTGCCTGAGGTCGAAGCCCGCCACCGTCACTTCTCCCCGCCGAGATAGGACCGCTCGATGCCCAGGATGATCCGAAGGCCCATCGCCATCACTCCAAGCGCCGCCCCCATGAGGATCCCGCGGAACGCCGCCATGTTCGGATACGTCATGATCGCCTCGGTCAGCCACGGAAGCGTGGCCTTCTCAGGCAGGCCCTTCGTGAGGAGCTGCCCGAGCGGCACGCGGCCGAGCATGACGACGATCGCCGAGATGAGAAGGAGGCTCGCCTCGGGCGAGCGCAGGCGGAACGCCCTGTAGGCGGCCGACGCGATGAAGAACGCCAGGAGCGAGAACATGGTGCCCTGCAGCGGAACGTCCATGTTCAGGTACATCCAGTTGAAGTAGCTGCCCTGGGCGATGGACCCCACGAGCGGGTTGGGCCCCAGCTTCGCGCCCGGCCACATGCCGAACCACAGCATCACCGCCATGACCGAAAGGCAGACGAGGCTGAACCCCCAGCCGGACTGCCTCCGCGCGATCTTCTTCGAGTGGACCCTGATGAGATTCCCGATGCCGAGCAGGATCGAGGCCGCGATGACGATCGTGCCCCACTGCTTGAGCTCCTCGCCGGCGGCGGAAACGCGGTGGTGCGGGACGAAGAAGTCCACGAGCATGAACATGCCCGCGAGAAAGGTGATCGCCAGCGGGATCTCTCGCCTCATTGCGCGCCTCGTCGGCCTCGCCCGGCCGCTCACCCGGAGGGGTCGCGACCCGGCCTACTGCGTGAAGAACCACCGCCCGAACTGCGGCACCCCGAGAGCGGTGAGCACGACGCCTGCGACGATGATGCAGATCGTGATCACCTTCATCCAGTCGGAGCCCTTAAGCCCCCCGAGGAGCTTCGGCTCGCGGGACAGATACGCGCTCGCCGCGTAGAGCTCCTCACCGAGCAGCGTGTAGTCGCACGCCGTCACGAAGAACGGAAGCTGCGACACGTTTGCGGTGCCGGCGACCTGGATCGCCTTCGTCTCGAAGCCCGTCTCGGCGAAGAGGAGCGACTCGGCCCAGAACGCGCCGAGGTACAGGTTCGCCGCGGGGCGCTCGCGCATCATGATGCCGCTCACCGCCCCGGCGAACGCGAACTGCGCGTCGGAGAGGTAGCGGATGTTGTCGGGGTTGTAGTTGTCCGGATGCCCCGCCTCGGCGTAGGCCTCCTTGACGACCTCTTCGGCCGCCGACATGACGACCGACCTGGCCGTGGGCACGATGAGCGGGGTCTCGTACTCGGCGGCGATCTTCGCGACGTGCGAGAGGATGGTCAGGCTCGCGATGGTCTGGATGTCGTCGATCTCCCCGATGCCGGGGACGTACAGGACCGGCCGCCCCATCTCCGTCGCGCGCCCGACCGCCTCCTCGACGGCGTTCAAGCCAGGGATGCGCCGCACGAAGAGGTTCGTGCCGCGCGCCGCAAGGCGGGTGAACCAGATGACCATGGCGAAGAAGGCGAGCGACAGTACGAGCACGGGAAGACGCGAGGTCTGGAACAGGTTGATGCGCCCGACGGCCGGACCGGCGGTGGCGGCCGGGGACGACAGCGCGCCGTCGAACGCCTCCACGCGGTAGTAGTAGGCGACCCCCGGCGTCACGCCCGTGTCCACGTGCGCGGCCGTCCCGGGCTCGAGCGTCGCGACGAGCTCGCCCTGCTCGTCGGGCGCCTGCGAGCGCCATACGCGATACTCGAGCACGCTCAGGGCGCCTGCGCCGTCGTCGGCCGAGAGGCACCACGAGAGCTCGATCTTGTCGCCCCTGTCGTTGTTGTCCAGGTAGTCGCGGGCCTGCAGCCCCGTCACCGCCGCGGGAGCGGCCGTCTCCCGGACCACCTCGGAGAGAGGCGCGTCCGCCGCTCGTCCCGCCGGCGGGAACAGCGCGAGCAGGACCGAGACCGAGAGCGAGAGCGCCGGCAGGAGAGCGCGCATCCTCACGTTGTTCCTTCTTGGGGGGCTGCTCTCGCGGGAGACTCCGCCCCGCGCCTCACGGTCCGGTCGCCGCGCCGCCGGTCAGACGATGCGCAGCCAGTCGTGCAGCAGGAAGTTCATCCGGCCGATCAGGAGCGACACGCGCGACATCACGGTGTAGCCGAACGACGCGCCGAACCCGACCATGATGAACACGATGCCGATCCGCGCGAGGCCGCCCAGGACGCCCTTGTGCTTGAGGGAGAAGAAGAAGTACGTGAGCGTGCCGAGGAGCCCCACGACCAGGAGGAGATTCGTCCACCCTTGCCCCGTGTGCAGCGCGTGGACCGGAAGCGCCCCGCCGCGGATCTGATCGAGGACGCGGGCCTGCATGACCGGCGCGATCCCCAGTCCCGAGTACCCGCCGACGTAGATGCCGAGGGCCCAGCGACTCACCCACCCGATCTTGGGGAAGAACCTGGCATACAGGATGAGGCCCAGAAGACCCGGGATCAGCGCCATCCACCAGTCCACGCCCCCAAGCAAGATCGCGTCACCGCCGATGCGCAGGCGGAACACGGGCGACACGACGGTGGGGTCAATGAAGTTGTAGTAGTAGATGACGAGGTAGTACCCGGCCGACACGCCGACGACGAGATGCTCGGCGAACTTGTAGAAGGGGTTGTCCTTGTAGAGGAAGCTGTACACGGCGATCGTGAGCAGCGCCGCGAGCGTCGTGCCGATCAGCGTCATGTTCATGTCAGGCCTCCGCGGTCCGGGACCCCACCCGGGCCGCTGTCCTCGGGTCGGCGGCTAGGCTGCCGCGTCGCCTCCCGCGGTCTCCGGCGCGCGCTTCCTCGATCCGAAGTAGGCGATGTTCCCGACCACGATGAGCACGATGATCAGGATGTGGATGACGGACTGGCTGTCCATGCCCCTCACGCCCGCGTCGTGCCGGTCAATGAGCGTCTCGTACTCCGCCGCGCCGCGCATGCCGCCCAGCATGCCGACGAGCTGCCCCGTGTCGAGGAACGGATAGTAGTCGGTCGCCATGACCGCCGTCACGCCCGCGCCGATCTGCGCGTCGTAGGGTTGGTGCGCGTAGATGACCCACGCCTCGACCACGGCGGTCCCCGAGAGCGTGATCAGGAGCGGGATCTGGTCGTAGTTGCGGATCCCCTCCATCATCGGGATCTCGGAGAGCGGCGTGCCGTAGGCGTCCTCGGGGAAGACGTTCCGGATGTTGATGCCCATGCCGAGCACGACGGCCGAGATGCCGGGCTGGAAGCCGAGGAAGACGTAGTCCTTGTGCCGCTCCTTCCCGAACTCCGCCGCGACCGCCTCGAGAGCGCGCTCGGCGAGGCCGTAGCCCGCCGGGTCGAGCGTCAGCACGGCCACGCGGATGTCCTTGGAGAACGCGTGGCGGAGGATCGCGAGCGCCATCGGGTCGAGCTCGGGCACCGTGGACGGCGAGTAGTCGATCGAAATGAAGAGCGGCTCTCCGTTCGGCGGGATGGCGTCCACGGCGTTGTAGAGGTCCTGCACGGGCTTCGTGATGACGATGGGAAGCCCCATCGGCCAGATGAACGGGGCGAGCACGGCGATGAGGATCGCGAGGAAGATCCACCGCCTGTCGATCTGGAGGAACTTGCCGAGCCTGTTCATCGAGACCTCCGCGCGTGCCGCCGGCGACGCGCCGTGCCTAGTCCGTGCCGCCCATCCACGCGCGCTCGATGCCGAGCATGATCTTGAGCGCCGTCGCCATCATCCCGAGCCCGACGCCGATCATGATGCCCCGCTTCGACGCCATATTGGGGACGTTCAGGATCCAGTCGGTGGCGGCGGGGATGGAGCGGTGGAGGAGATCGCCGACCGGCACGCGGCCCAGCATCACGATGGTCGCGGCAAGGAGAAGGAGCGTCGCCTCGAGCGTCCTCGCGCGGAACGCGCGGAACGCGGCGGACGCGATGTAGAACGCGAGGAGCGAGAACATCGTGCCCTCAATGGGCACCTGCACGTTCTGGAACATGAAGTCGAACGGCGACCCGGGGGCCCTGCCCTTGAACCCGAACCCGACCATGAGCCCGAGACCCACGAAGAGCACCCAGCTGTAGCCTCGACCGGCCACCTTGTGACCGATCTTGTGGGCGTGGAGCCTCACGAGGCTCACCGTGCCGATGAGGAACGCGAACGCGAGCAGCGTCTGGAGCCACGCGAGAAGACGCTCGTACCACGCCTGCACGGAGGGGTGCGGGATGAAGTACTGGATGGCCATGAAGACGCCGGCGATGAAGCACAGCGCAAGCGGCACGTGTCGTCGCATGCTGTCAGGCCCCCTGTCCGAGCTCGTCGCCCGCTAGGCGTTGACGAGCACCCGCGCCACGAAGTCCCACGGGATCACCCCGAGCGCGGCCAGCGTCGCGGAGATCGCCCCGAGGACGATCGCAAGGCCGATCGCCGCTTTGGTCATGTCCTGGCCCTTGAGCCCCCCGAGAAGGACGGGCTCTCGCGAGAGGTACGCGCTCGCCGCGTACAGCTCCTCCCCGATGAGCGTGTAGTCGCACGACGTGATGAAGAACGGAAGCTGCGTGACGGCGTCCGTGCCCGCGATCTGGATCGAGCCGACGGACGCGCCCGTCTCCGCGAGCACGAGCGACTCGGCGTAGAACATGCCCATGTAGAGGATCGTCGCCGGGCGCTGGCGCACCATGATGCCGCTCACCCCCGCGACGTAGGCGAACTGGCTTCGCGTGAGATAGAAGACGTCGTCCTCGTTGTACGCGTCGACGCGGCCGACCTTGGCGTAGGCTTCCTTCACGACCTCCTGCTCGACGGCCATCACGATCGGGTCGGCGCACGGCACGATGAGGCGCGTGTTGTACTCCGCCGTCTTCTTCGCGACCTCGCCCAGGATGTTCACCGCGGCGATGGTGGCCACGTCGGAGATCGTCGAGAGGCCCGAGATGAACAGGATCGGCTTGCCCATCTCGGTCGCGCGGCCGACGGCGTCGTCCATGTGGTCGAGACCGGCCAGCCTTCTGATGAAGAGGTCCTTCCCCGCCTTCGCCGCGCGCACGAAGTACACGATGGCGACGACGAACCCGAGCGACGCGATGAGGACGGTGATGCGGCCTCGGTGGAACCACTGAGGGAGCGCCTCGACGGGACCGAACGAGGCGGAGAAGACCTCCCGTTCGCCATCGGAGACGGCCACGCGGTAGTGGAGCGGCGTCCCGTCCGGGGCCGCGCTGTCGCGGAAGCGGCTGACTCCCGGCGCGACGAGCCCCACCGGGGCGAACCCGGTGTCGGGATGGGCGGAACGGTAGATCCTGTAGCAGAGGACGCGTCCTTCGGCGTCGTCCGGCGAGAGGTCCCACGAGACGTCCACGGACCCGCCGCGGTCGTCCGGCGAATCGACGGCCAGAACGCCGGCGGGAGGCGCGATCGCGGCGACGGGCGCCGGCGCCTCCGGCTCCTGGGCTGGCAGCGCCGCCGGGAACAACAAGAGGGCCGCAAGCGTCGCCGTGACGATCGTCGGCCCTCCGACCGGTCGGGTTCGCCGCGAGAACCCTGTGGCACCGCGCATTGAGCACTCCTTCCGGAGCCGCCGCACCGACCCCGGCGCGCCGACCGCGCGCCCGCAGAACACGCCCGCGAGGCTACCAGCCGCTCCGGGGGCTGTCAAGCGGAATGTCCCCCCGCGCGGCCGCCCTCACCTCTCGATCATCTCCACGTTCGCGCGCGGCAGCATGGCCTCGCTGCCGTCGTCAAAGCGCACCCTGAGGACGCGGACCTTCGACTCGGACTCCATCACCTGGAGTTCGTTGGGAAGGTCCGTGACGGAGCCGAGCCGCCCGAAGTGCGGCTCGCGGATGACGCGGATGACACTGCCCGGCTCGAGACCGCCGCCGTGGCCCGCGACCGCGTCGGCCGCCGACGCCTTGTCGTCGGGCATGGGAATGACGATCTCCGGGCGGATGACGCCGGCGCGGATCTGCGTGGCCCCGTTGATCGACGCCTTCCGGCCCTCCCGCGACGTGAGGAGCTCGAAGGTGGATCCGGCCATCGCGATCTCGCCGAAGCCCTCCGTGAGGACGAGGGTCGTCGCGATGTCCTCCGAACCCGTGATGGCCACGCCGAGGTCCTTCCCGAGGAGCCTCCTGAGGTCCGGGTCGTCGAAGCCGCCGACCACGATGCCGCTCACGCCGATCTGCATGGCCTTCTGCAGCGCCCCCCACGTGATGTGCGAGCCGCCGACGGCGATCTTCCCCTTGAGGGACGCGTCGATGCGCCCCTCGTCGATGACGTCGCCCGGGCCCGCAACGATGACCTTGATCTCCCCCGTCCGCTCCCCGCCCACGCCGAAGATGCCCTGGACGAACGTCCCGAACGCCTCGACGACGGCGCCCTCACCGGGAAGCACGTCCACGACCTCTCCGTCGACGTAGGCGTCGACCTCGATGGGCGTCGGAGGCTCGCGGAGGATGACCTGCCCCGTCACCGTCGAGAGGCTCTCCATGGTCCCGTCGCACGGCGACGGCACCTGCGACTTGAACAGGCCGAAGAACCCCTTCGTCGTCGCGATCGGCTCGCCCTTCTTCACGGGGTCGCCGTCCTTCTTGACCATCACGGACGGCAGGTCCTCGGGCGGAAGCCCGAGCTTGCTCGCGACGTTGATGAGCTGCACGGCCCCCGGCAGATGCGTCCGGGCGACGACCGCGTCCGCCGTCACGCGGTCGCCCTTCTTCGCGAGCACCTCGCCCTTGATGGGCAGGCGCCGCGCCTTGCGGACGACCGTGAGCGCCGCGACTCTCAGTCCGGGTGTGTATGCGTGCGCCATGACGGGATCTCCTCGCGTGACCTCAGATCTCGGGATAGGCGTTGAAGGCCCTCGACCACTTCACGAGCTTCTCGACCCTCTGGTGCTCGTCGGACGGGAGCTTAAACGGCCGTCCCCGCGTGTCCAGCATGAGCCCGACGACGCCGCCGGTGAGCGTCGCCTCGACGACGCGGCCCGGGCCCGCGCCCACGTCGAACCCACGCGACGGCGTGAGCTTCACGCTCGCGCTCTCGCCGGCGGCCAGCGGGATCACGCGCATCTCGCCGAACGGCACGTCGTCCGCGATCGTTCGGCCGCCCGGGAGGGTGCCCTCGATCCGGAGACAGCTCTTCCCTTCCTGCGTCGCGCCCACCGGCGCCACGAGCGTGCCGAGATGAATGAGGCAGTCCTTCTCGAAGACCTCGGTCGCGGCCTTCTCGTGCACCTCGGCGAGCACACCGAGCTGCGGCATCATGAAGATCGAGTCCACGGCCAGCCTGGTGACGCCCTCGGGCATGAACCCGTCGATCAGCATCATGGCCGCCTGCTGGCGCCGAGGCGCGTGCGAGAGCACGCCGCCCGATCCGACGAGAAGGTCCAGGTCCATCATGTTGACGAGCGTCCCGCCCGAGGCGCTCTGGTTGAAGGCGTCCGAAATCGTGCGCTCCTGCTGCACGCCCTTCAGGCTCACGGCGAACGACTTGTGCTGCTCGAACGCGAGGCGGAGCGCCTCCCTCGCGATGGCCTGCTCGACCTTGAGGTCCTCGAGCGTCTGCGGCACCGTCGTGGGACGGATCATCTTGTTCTTGATGCGGTTCCTCACCTCGAGCTCGGGCAGCCTAAACGGCACCCACCGCATCACGTTGTCCACGCCGGTCTCCGCCAGCACGTTCGAGACCGAGTAGCTCATGCCGAGGTTCGCCGAGACCGTCCTGTTGAACGTGTTCTCGAAGACCGAGAACACGTCCGTGGTGGCGCCGCCGATGTCCACGCCCACCACCTCGATGTTCTGCCGCTTCGCGATGGTCTCGATGATCGAACCGACCGCGCCCGGCGTCGGCATGATGGGCGCGTCGGTCCACTCCATGAGCCTGTCGTAGCCCGGCGCCTGGGCCATGACGTGCTCCATGAAGAGGTCGTGGATCTTCTCGCGCGCGGGGCCGAGGTTCTCGCGCTCGAGGACGGGCCGCAGGTTCTCCACCTGGAAGAGCGACGTCTTCTGCTCGAGCAGCTTCGCGACCTCCGGCCGCGCGTCTTTGTTGCCGGCGTAGATGACGGGAAGCTTGAAGCCGAGACCGAGCCTCGGCCTCGGGTCGGCCGCCGAGATGATCTGCCCCAGCTCGACGACGTGCGTGACGGTCCCGCCGTCGATGCCGCCGGACAGGAGGATCATGTCGGGGCGGAGGTGGCGGATGCGCTCGATCTGCTGGTGCGGCAGGCGGCCGTCGTTCGACGCGAGGACGTCCATCACGATCGCGCCCGCCCCCAGCGCGGCGCGCTCGGCGCTCTCGGCGGTCATGCTCTTCACCACCCCGGCCACCATCATCTGGAGCCCGCCGCCGGCGCTCGACGTCGAGAGGTAGATGTCCACGCCGCGGTCGCCGCCGTCGTTCGGATGGACGATCGACTCGCCGTCGAGGACCGTGTGGCCCGACAGCTCCTCGACCTCGCGGATCGCGTTCAGGACCCCCCTCGTCACGTCCTCGAACGGCGCCTCGACGGTGGTCGGCGCCTCGCCGCGCACGATGAGGCGATACTCGCCGTCCACGAGCTTGATGAGGATCGCCTTGGTGGTGGTGCTCCCGCAGTCCGTGGCGACGATCGCCCGGATGTTCTCAAGCGTGCCCATCGTGACCTTCCTCGGACTTGCCCCTCGCCCGCTTCGCCTCCCTGCGCCGTTTCCTCTCCTCGCGGGCCTTCCCCTGCCGGGCCCCGTCGAGCTCCTCGATCCTGCGGAGGAGGTACTCCAGGTTCTCCCTGTCCTCGAGGATCGCGACGACCTTGTCGTAGCTCTTGAAGTCGAACACCGACTGCACGATCGGCTGGAAGAACACGAGCGCCTGGTTCCCCAAGAACGAGATCGGCTTCACCGACTCGAGGAACAGGATGGCAGGCGCCGCCATGCGGCGCTCGACGACCGCCGCCGCGAACCGGTCCATGAGCGCCTCACGCTCGGCCCGCGTCGCCTCGTCCGCCCCGCCCCTCATCGCCCACATGCTCGCCATCGTTCTCCGGCCGCGGCATCCGCCGCTCGACGAACGCCACGACCTCCTCGCGGTTCCCGTGGAACTGCAGCGAAAGCCCCCTGAACCGCTCGAGCCTCGACCGCCCGGGGAAGGGCGACAGGAGCAGCCCTTCCCGATCGACGAGAAAGCTCCGGAACTCCGACCAGGCCTTCTCCTTCCTCGCGACGAGGCCCGTGACGGCGACCTTCTCGTCGCTCAGCGCGTACCGCGTCGGAAGGAAGAAGCTCGCGACCTGTCCCCACACGAGCAGCACGGCCAGCACGGTGAAGTGGCCCGCGTGGAACGCGCTCTGCACGAACCAACCGAGAAGCGCGAGAAACCCCAGCGCCAGGGCCGCGCGGACCGGGCTCCTCCTCGCGGGCCACGCCGTCCAGCGGAGCTCGGCCACGGGCTACCGCTCCCTCCACGCGACGTCGAGGTCCTTCGCGGCGCGCGCCTCGTCCAGACGGGACACCGGCGTGTTCTCCGGCGCCGCGGTCACGGACTCCGGGGCCCCGGCGGCCGCCTCGGCGATCTCGATCATCGCGTCGGCGAACGCGTCGAGCGAGGCCCTGCTCTCGGTCTCCGTCGGCTCGATCATGAGGGCCTCCTTCACGATGAGCGGGAAGTAGACCGTCGGCGCGTGGAGGCCGTGGTCGAGGAGCCTCTTCGCGATGTCCAGGGCCCTGACGCCCTTCTCCTTCTGTCGGGACGCGGACAGCACGAACTCGTGCTGGCAGTGCCCACTGTACGGGAGCTCGTAGTGCGGCGCAAGACGCGCCTGCAGGTAGTTGGCGTTCAGCACGGCGTTCTCGGCGACGCGGCGGAGCCCCTCCGGCCCCAGCGTGAGGATGTAGGCGTACGCCTTCACCGCCACGAGGAAGTTCCCGAAGGCGCTCTGGACCTTCCCGATCGACTGAGGAAGGTCGTGGTCGAGGTAGTACTCCAGTCCCCGCGACCTGGCCTCGTCGCGGCGGGGCATCGGGACGGGAAGGTAGCGGGCGAGGTGGCTCTTGACGCCGAGAGGCCCCGAGCCCGGGCCGCCCCCGCCGTGCGGCGTCGAGAAGGTCTTGTGCAGGTTGAAGTGCATGAGGTCGAAGCCGATGTCGCCCGGCCTCACGACGCCGAGCGTCGCGTTGAGGTTCGCCCCGTCGAGGTACACGAGGCCTCCGACCGCGTGCACGACGTCGATGGCCGCCCGGACCTTCGTCTCGAACACGCCCAGCGTGTTGGGGTTCGTGATCATGAGCGCGGCCGTGTCGGCGTCCGTGACCTTCGCCAGCGCGTCCAGGTCGATGCGGCCGTCCGGGCCCGAGGGGATCTGCACGGCTTCGTATCCGGCGAGCGTGAGGCTGGCCGGGTTCGTGCCGTGGGCCGAGTCGGGCACGACGACCTTCCGGCGCGGATTGCCCTCGGCCGTGTGGTGCGCGCGCACGACGAGCATGCCCGCCAGCTCGCCGGACGCGCCCGCCGGCGGCTGGAGGCTCACCTCGTCCATCCCCGAGATGCGCGCGAGGTGCTCCGACAGGTGCACCATGAGCGCGAGCGCGCCCTGGCAGAAGCGCGGGTCCGTGTCGGGATGGAGCCGGGCGAACCCCGGGAGCCCGGCGAGGTCCTCGTTGACCTTCGGGTTGTACTTCATCGTGCACGAGCCGAGCGGGTAGATGGCGCGGTCCACGTGGTGGTTGAGCTCGGCGAGCCTCGTGAAGTGACGCACGACCTCGGGCTCGGTGAGCTCCGGAAGGGCCGGCGGCTCGCGCCGGAGGTGCTCCGCGCCGAACGCGGCCGCGAGGTCGGCCTCGGGAACGTCGAGCGGCGGAAGCCGGTAGCCCCGAAGACCGGGGGACGAGAGCTCGAACACCGTCGGTTCGAGCACGCGGCGCTCGGGGGCCGTCACGGCGCCCTCCGGGACGCGATGAGCGCGCCGAGCGCGGACGCGAGCGAGTCGATGTCGTGGCGCGTGTGCTGCTCGTTCACGGAGACCAGCAGGCACCGCTCCATGCCCG